>CAMHMG010000044.1 GCA_946186175.1 uncultured Clostridia bacterium
GCAACCACAAGGGATAGCTGGATTATTATAATTTATTCACTTCAAAACTCAGGAGCGTACAATCCCACGTCATATTGTACAACACAAAGTGGATTATATTTGTAAATCTTTGTCTAATATGCCTATAGACATGTTGTGTTACATGGGTTATAATGTGCTTAATTATCATTATATTTAATCATGGGTTATTAGCCTCAAAGGAAGGAGTGCAAACCATGATTATTTCAAAACCAGTATCCAAGGAAGGAGGTAACTGTATGGTTAATCTTAATAATGTCTATAATTATTACAGTACGCAGGTTCTGCAGCCGCGTAATAATCAGAAGTCCAATTCATCCCATAAGAAAGATGACTTGAAAACTGTATATCAGAACATGGTTAAGCAAAACAAAGATTCTCCGCTTTACAAGTTCACCTTCTCTGAGCAGATACAGGCTTATGCTATCGGAATCAAAGAAGCAGCTATGGCTTTAGATGCTGAAAGCAATTCATTAAGCGGGGATAATGTCAACAACCTTTCTGAAATGAAAGCAATATCAAGCAATGAGAAAGTTGCATATGCAAAGCTTCGTGATGATGCCTCTGAAGAACTACCCGAAAGCCTTACACTTAAGGTCAATTCATTAGCCCGTGGTCAGACTAATGTAGGTTATTATCTTCCATCCGGAGAGTTATCAATCGAACCCGGCAGCTATACATTCGGTATTGCTATTAATGACAACGAGTATACTTTCCATATGAATATACACAACAACGATACTAATATCGAAATACAGAGAAGTCTTGCCGGTTCAATTAATGATAATGACATTGGAGTCCGGGCTTCTGTAAGAAGCAATCGTATGGATGGAACAAGTGCATTGGTATTACGCTCTAATGAGGTGGGCAAACCTGAGAATGGAGATGTATTCTTCAGTTTTGATGAATCATTCTTAGAAAACGATATAACATCTATTTTGGGAGTCCAGCATATCGAAACTGCACCATCCAATGCCGAATTTTATATCAATGACAACCTGCACACTTCCGTAAGTAACAGGATATCTCTCAATCACTCAATGGATATTGACCTGTTATCAACAAGCGATGAACCTGTACAAATTGGATATGTGCCCGACGAGGAAAAATTATCAGACAAGATAGAAGATTTTCTTTACTCATATAATGCATTAGTAGATCTATCAAAAACAAAGGAACAGCATGGCGCCAACAGACTCTATCACGATATAACCAGCGTCGCCAACAGACACGCAGAGGAACTTAGGTCAGCAGGAATCAATATAGATGAGAACGGACATCTGATCAGATCAGATGATGAAGAACAGTTTTCAGGCACAAGATTCCAGATGCTGTTCAGTGACAAGATATCTGATTTTAAGAAAGATCTTGAAAAAGCTACAGGAAAGATGACTCTCAACCCGCTTGATTATGTCGACAAAGTGGTAGTCACCTATCCCAACACTACAGGAACTTACCCCAATCCATACAATCCATCCAAATATTCCGGATTGTTATTCAACGATTACAGATAAGAGCCACAGTTTTCCTGAGGCTCTTATTACTGTTCTTATCTACATAGAATCCCCAACTATCATCTTTGCAACCAGTGCCAGCTTGTTAAGGAATGGAATAAAATCCTCCTCCAAACAATCTGCAACAAGTCTGTAATCTCCACTACCAAGCGTAGATCCCAGATTCTTCACAGCTGTGATCATAGTCTTTTTGTCAATATAACTACTGCGCTCATTAATTATATCCGCGCATTGATTATACACTTCTATCTCCCAGTTAATACCCGTAATAACCTCATTGAGATAATCACTTGTATCATCCCTCTCATCTGTACGCAACTCTTTGATAAGATCCTGCAATGCAGGTATAAGATTTTCACTATACGAAATCAACTGTTTTAATATATCATGTTGTAAGTCGATTCTCTCCATTATATCGATCCTTCCCGAACACAACCTATATTATGCATCCATGTATAATATATCACAAGCATACTCTTATATAATAATACAATTTACAGTATAACATAAATTTTCAAAAAAGCAAACAATCCGCATCAGCAGACATACACACAACATTTAAAGTATTATTAATTAATCCAGATGATGCAGATTATAATACCATCTAAGCACAGCCATGCCTATTATTATCACATAACCCAGAATACTTAATGCAACCGGGATCTCATTTAAAAACAGCATTCCCCACATTGCTGCAAATATGACCTGAGTATAATCAAATACCGATATTTCCTTAGCAGGAGCATACTTATAAGCTGTTGTAATCGAAAACTGTCCAATCGAAGCACCCACACCTGCAAGCATCAAACAGATGAACTGCTTTAATGACATTGGATGAAAATCAAAAATCAAAAACGGTCCGGTGACCAGACACGAAAATAGCGAAAAACACATAACTATAATCGGTGTTCTTTCGCCTTTCTTTCCAAGCTTTCTGACAAATGCGTATGCAGTGCCCGCTCCGAATCCGCCATAGAGTCCCAAAAGAGCAGGTATAGCCTCTGCCCCGCCCGTTGGTCTTATTATGAACAACGCACCGATAAATGCTATTATAGTGGTAACTATATCTATTTTTGACGGAACTTCCTTAAGAAGTGGTATAGAAACGATAATTGCAAAAAAAGGAGATAATTTGTTAAGCATATTCGCATCTGCAATTCCCAGATGATCTATCGCATAAAAATTGCATATCAACCCCGTGGTTCCGAAAGCACAACGCCAGAATATGTCCAGGCGGTTGCCCTTTGCAATATGAATCCCCTTGCCCTCTTTGATCAGAAGAACTATTGCAACAACTGCTGCAAAGGCATTTCTAAAAAACGCTTTCTGCATCGTCGGAAGATCGCCCGAAATCCTAACAAAGAAAGTCATAAATGAAAAACCAACCGCAGCAAAAAGAATACATACAATTCCCTTCACATGCTTGTTGCTCCAGCTAACCTTCTTACGTTTCATACTGTCCGTTTTATTATTCACACTGCCATTGTCAACAACTGAATCATTCATATCAATATTAATCCCAGTCTTTTACCAGCCACTAACAGACGTCCGCTTGTAAAAAACTTTTTTCCCTTTGCCATTAGTTTTTACGATGACCAATGCACCGTCAGGTCCATATTCACCACCCTTTAAATATGTCTTATATATAACATAATCCCCCTGAATTGTAAAATACCATATAGATGCATATTCAGCAGCCTTTTGATCCTTGTTAACATTATAAAGCGTCTTCTTTTTACCGTTTTTGTCTTGGAACACAAGTTTTTCAGGAAAATAATCATCGCCTGTATAGGTCTTTCCCGTACTTACAAGAGTACCCTTCGAAGTCTTGATCTTCTTTGGCTGTTTTGTACTTAACTTTACATCTTTACGAGTCTTTTGATCACTTCCGTCAAGATTCATGGAACAAACGCCTATTTCCTTATCGTATGCGTTATCGTATTGATCCACAATACGCTTGGTCTTCATATAAAATATTGTTTTCTTTTTTATAACAAATTGATTTCCTTTTGCAAGTGTTTCCATTGTTCCATTAGCAATGTTGACACGGACAATGGAATCATTTGAACCATCTGAACCGAGATAGGAATCATACACTGCGTACAGATAACCGCCTTTTTTCTTCATTGAATAAAAGCCTTTGCCATCTTTACTTATTACAGTCGAGGTTTTCCCAGTCTTGATATTATAGCATTGGATCATACCGGTCTCTGTTGTGGAGAAATAAACCTTATCACCTGACACTACTGCCGAGCAGCTTCCTCCGAAATAGTTGTTATATACGGAGTATGTTTTCGCAGACACTTCACTATCCACCGCCAGACATCCTATAAAGGCTGCAAAAAGTGTGAAACAAAACAATGTAGATACTTTAAATACTTTGTGTAGTAAATGATTCATAGATTATTATCCCTTCCTTTTCTTTTTACATTAATATACCACACCCCGACTAATAATACACTTTTTTTGTTATTATAATTCACAATTTCTATCGTGTACGTGTTTTTTTAATCAAAACTAATACATATCAAATTAGTTATGTGGTATAATAGGAGCACTTACTGAATCTGAGCAACGCGAAGATGAAGTTAGTGCGAGTAATGCCTGTGGTATAATAGGAGCACTTACTGAATCTGAGCAACGCGAAACTCTATTTTTCCTCTCTTGAGTTGTGCATATTATATAGCACCATAACAGACACGCTTTCGCTCCGTCTCCGTCGTAGTGGTACTAAATTCGTACGTTGTGCTCATATAAGTACCAACGACTGCGCCAATGTCTGCTTATGGATGCTATACAAAACACACAACTCATATACATTTTTCATTGAGTCTCGCAATTACCTAATTAATAAAAATCGAAAAGGAGAAATCTATGTTTGGTAAGAAAAAATTTGACGGAGAATGTCAGGGAAGATATACAGGAGAAGGAGTAATCGACGGCAAACGCTTTAACGAGTCTAACGGAACCGACCCTGCTGACGGAATTCAAGTCGAAGCATATATCGGCCTCAATACTGCTCATGCAGGCGGTAATATGCGCTATCCGGTATACGAATACACCGTAGAAGGCACAACCTACCGCCGTGCGAAAACAGGCGTTTCCTACAACAGCGGTCATGTATCAAAAATGAAGGATAAATCATGCACTGTACTATATGAAACAGCTAACCCCGGCAATTCAAAGGCGAAATAGTCTATTCCCAATTCAGGATAAAAATATTAAAAGATGTTTCACATAAATCTCTTGAATCTCAGGATACTCACCAAGTCCTTTCATGACTGCATGGACTTCAAAACCTTCGTCTTCAAGCACTGTCTTCCACGATTGCCCTGTACCGAAAATATCTTTTTCCACATGATTTCCTACCACAACCATCAGTGGAATCAATACAACCCTTGTATATTGGCCTTTCTCCACAAGCATCCGGGCAACATCTTCCTTAGACGGATAAGACTCGATTGTCCCCACATAGTAGTCATTTAATCCCTCTTTCTTAAAGACACTCTGTAATTTACCATATACCCGGTCCGCCTCCACCTTAGTGCCGTGACCTACAAGCACCACCGCTGTATGTCCATCCACAAACTCTTCGGTATGCGCAGACATTGCGTTGGCAAGGTCTTTATAATCCTGCTCTGATGATAATAATGGTGTTCCAACACACAATTTATCAAATTTGTCATGAAAAGCATCAGCCATATCCAGGATCTTCTGATATTCTATCCCCGCCATCACATGCGTCGGCTGTATCAACAGTTCTCTTATTTTCTTTTCTTTGGCTTTTGTCAGCGCCTCCTGAAGGTTGTCTATATGTATGCCCTCTCTTTGTTCTATCATCCCGATTATCATCTGACTGGTGAAGCAACGGCGTATTTCATACTCCGGAAAACGTTCTTCAATCGCCTTTTCAATACCCTCTATATCCTTTTGCCTTGCCTGGAAACGAGCGGTTCCATAGCTCACTGCAAGTATCATTTTATCTAAAGACTTTTCCGCCTTATCTGCCTGTTCATCCCTCACATCCAACACTTCTCTAAGCCGTGCAGCAGCCTCTCTGACTGCCCCATGATCCTTACCGCAGGCAGATATTCCCACCACCATAGAATCCTTTCTAACCACTCCCGGAAAATAAAAATCGCACAGACTCTGATCGTGCGCTGCATTTACCAGGATTCCTTTTTCATGACATTTATTAACGATCTCTTCATTAAGTGCATGATCATCCGTTATTGCAAGTACAATATCTTTATTCTCCAGATCTTCATCTTCATAACATCTTTCAACAATAACAACCTTCTTATTTCCATCCGCAAGCTCGAAAATACTTGGTTCTATCTGTGGTGCAACAACGGTAACTCCATTTACAAAATCTACTATTGTCTTGATTCGACGCACAGCGATCTTTCCTGCCCCTACCACAAGTATATTTTTTTCTGTCAGATCCATAAACAGAGGAAAAAAAAGTTTTTCCTTTTCATTTATACTTTCCTTTTCTTTTTTCGTATCCAATTCAACACTCCTCCAAACACAATGATCCCGGCTGCTGTTATCAACACAGTTTTTGCCGCCTCCTGTGGAATACTTCCTTTCGGACCTATCGTCATTGAATAAAAACACAATTCATAACGGATCTCCACAGGATTACCCATTGCTGTCGTATCTGCGATGATCGGTATATTTTCATCCATCGCTACAATCGGTATTTCAAACACTGAATTGCCGCCATCAGTAGTCTGATTGTAAAATATCTCATCACCCATTACCAGATAATCATAATAGGCACTGCTCCACAACAGTCTTGCGTATGCCTTGCCATCTTTTACGATCATCCATGTAGGAGAGCTTATAGAGGCTCTTCCGCTTCCCCCGATCATATTGACTTCTATTGCATATTCCCCATCCGGATAATCAACTTCCACAGGCTTTGGTGTGCCTGTAAGGAGCCATTCGTCCGGATCTTCTTCATCCGAAGCCCTGCTGTTATTTCTTTGTTCATCTTCCTTTGCAATCTGCTTAAGATAGTCCTCGTCCTCCTGTCCATATGCCTTGATCGCATCTGCGATCATATCATAATCCGGAATCTGTATCCGACAGGAATCCTCAGGAAGTGACGATGCATCAAAAACCAGTTCCCGGTCATACCACTTTTTCCTCGCTTTACTGTATGCCGCACATTTTATCTCTTTGTTAAGCGCCTCAACAGGAATTGTAAAAACTGTCTGTTCCTCAACTTCCCTATAATCGATCCACTTATCGGAATCGGCGGCAGCCTGCTTGGCTGTTCCCATGTATACATAAAGATAACTCATGCTCGGAATCGTGATCTCAGCAGTCAATTCTCCATTATCAGCGATCAGATATGCCTGAGAAATTTTGAAATACTTTGAGTCAGAAACCACTTCTATGGGATATCTTCCATCAACGATATCCATACCATATATCGGAGTCATCCCATACTGTAATATCTCCCTATGCCGTATTCCATGCTGAATCTTCATCACTTCAGACCAGTATTGCTCATTTTTATCTTCCTGACCGTCATCCTTAACATTCTGTCCGGCCCTCGCCGGTGCAAAAAAAAGAACGGACATCTGTACAATAAGATATATCCCGATTATTATCTTTTTGAAGTATTGATCATATTTTCGATCCATTCATTTAACACCACACAATCACAGGTTTTTCTTTTTATAGATAAATAAAATAGCCATTAAGCCAAACACTGCCAGATATAGTCCAAGCACCATAAAGCCGAAGAAACCGGGATGTTCCCCATGGGCAATCTTTCTGATCATATCACAACTTTGTGATAGCGGAAGCAATGAGATCACCTGTCGAAATCCTGCCGGCATTTGATCTGTAGAGAAGAAAGTGTTACACAAAAAAGACATTGGCATTATGATATAGGACGTATACCTGGGTGCATCGGAATAACTCTTCGCCAAAAATGACAACACCACTGCAATTGTTGAAAAAACCATCCCGTTCAAAAACATGATCAGAAATGATAACCCATTGTAAGAAAGTCCTGTCTGTATCGGACATGTAAGCAGCAAGATCAACCCCGCAGCATACATTCCCCTAAGACTCCCTCCAAGCACCTGTCCCAAAATAAACTGCCATAGCGGTGTCGGAGATATCATCACCTGATCAAGCGCCTTTTCATATAACCTCTGTACGCTCATACTCTGTGCCACTGCACTGAAACTTCCTGTCATGGTCGCCATAGCAACAACTCCCGGAATCAGAAAATTAAGATATGGTACCCCATGCGAAGTGGTCTGAATCCCCAGACCGAATATTATCAGATACATAACCGGTGAGATGATCGCTGCAACTGTTATTTTATAAAAATCTCTGCGGAATTCTACCCATTTTTCCCATAAAACTGTCAATACTCCCATCAGTCTATTCCAATCTCCTTCCCGCACCTTCAATAAAAACATCTTCTAAAGTGGTTGCCCGGAAAAAAGCCTGTTTATCTGTATTTTTCAGAAATTGAAATGCCTCTTCCTTATCATTGAAATAATATGTTGACATTCCCTCTTCTGAGACTTCATCGACTGCAAATGCACCCTGCTCACGAATCAATTCAGCGGGGGTATTAAGCTTTTGCAATCTTCCACGATTGAGTAATGCCACCCTGTCGCACAAGGTCTGCGCTTCTTCCATATAATGCGTTGTCAGAATAATTGTCATATTCTGATTATTGACCTGTCTTAGCAAATTCCACATCTGCCTTCTGGATAGTGCATCCATTCCGGCTGTCGGCTCATCTAACAGCAATATTTCAGGCTCCACCAGTAACGCACGACAGATCATTAATTTTCTTTTCATTCCTCCGGACAGATGTCTGACCGTTCTCTTTCGAAACTCCTTTAAACCGGTAAACTCCAACAATTCATCACTTTTTTCCCTGATCACTTTGGCGGGAAGATAATAAAGCTTTCCCTGATATTGCATCACCTCGTCCATTGTCATATCCTGACGCATGGAATACTCCTGCGTGATCACACATAGCTTTCTTTTTTGCTCGGAGGCTTTTCTGTCAAGCTTGTGTCCATCTATGAATACCTCTCCTGAACTTGGCAGCAATACGGTGGAGATCATACTGATTATAGTCGTCTTACCTGCTCCGTTCGGACCTAAAAGACCGAAGAATTCTCCTGTATTAATCTTAAGGCTCAAATCGTCAACAGCCTTGAAATCTCCAAATTGTTTTGTCAGACCCCTAAGCTCGATCATTCTTTCGAACCTTCTTTCGCAATAATAAGAGAGAAATATCCGGCATCATCCGGAATCTCCTCAAGACTGTTGTACACCTTTTCCGTTTCCATACTGCAGTTTTCAACTGCCTGAACATTCATACCGCAGCCTCTTAACATCTCTTTAACCTCTTTCATATGACTGGCCGACTTCATCAACACGTAGTTACCATCATATGAAAGAGGTTCGTCTGTCTTATGGATAGCCGGTATTATATGCAATGGTTCATCCCATTCAGCTAAAGGCAGATTAAGTCTTGCAGCAGCGGCGCAAAAAGATGTTATTCCGCTTACTAACTGCACCTTGTAACCATCACTTACCAAAATGTGCTGTAAGTAGCTAAAGGTACAATATATAGTGGAATCTCCCAATGTCAGATATACTACATTTTTCCCCTGATCAAGATAGGATTCAATGAGTTTTGCACCCTTTTCATGTTCCTTTTGTATCATTTCCCGATCCTTGACCATTGGCATATAAATCGGTACCAGCGTTTTATCAGCTATTTCCGGAATCATGGCCTGCGCTATTTTATATGCCACAGATTCTTCTGCCTTTTTGCCAGGCACAGCTATAACGTCATTTTCCTGAATCAGTCTGACAGCCTTCAATGTCATAAGCTCCGGATCTCCCGGTCCTACTCCGACACCATATGCAATTCCTTTCATACTCCATGTCCCTCCATTTTGCTCACTTCATCCTTTAAACACTTAACCATAGCCTCAAGTGTCGATGTTTGGGCAGTCAATGTCTGCATGCCGTAAGTCTTTGCAGCCGCACAGGTCTGCTGTCCGATACATACAGCCTTTATATGCTTATAATCTGCCTCCTTATATGCCTGTACAAATCCATGAACTGTAGATGCGCTTGTAAACATCACATAGTCGACACCGCCATTCTCAGTCAGAATGTCCTTGTATAAAGGATCCTGTAACTCATATTCAGTATCATAAATCGGAATATCCGTCACACTTACTCCATCTCTCTTTAAGAGTTCATCCACCAGTTCCTTATTACCCAGCTTAGCGCGAGGTATCAAAACTTTACTGTTTTCATCTACTATTTTTGCCAATTCTCTTCCCAAGGTCTGTCCATCATATACAGAAGGGATAAAATCAGGTTTAATTCCGTATCTATTTAATTCTCTTTCTGAGCCCTGACCAATGACAGCAATTTTAACCATGTACAATATCCTGATATCATGTTCTCTGATCAATTCATCAAAGAATATATTCACACCGCTAGGACTCGTAAATACCAGCCAGTCATATTGACCGTTCATAAGATCACTAAAAATAGTTTTATACTGTTCTTCCTGCATTGTTGAATTAATCTTAATAGTCGGCACTTCAAGTACCTCTCCGCCTTCTGCTCTCAACATTTTCGCCAGACGGGATGACATGCTCCTTGGTCTTGTGATCATCACAGAAATCCCCGAAAGCGGTAGTTTTTCATACCATCCAAATTCATCTGCCAAAGCGCATACATTTCCCACTATGATGATTGCAGGCGTCGGAATATTCCGTTCCTCACAACACTTAACAAGTGTGCCTAACGTTGCACTTATGCGCTCCTGTCTCACAGTCGTTCCCTTTATGAGAATAGCCGCCGGCGTCTCCGGATTCATTCCCTCACTAAGAAGTCCCGTACAAATGTCAGGAAGCGCTGCGATCCCCATCAGAAAAACAAGAGTTCCCTTTGTTTTTACAAGGGCAGAGAAATCTATATCATAGGTATGATCCTTTCGTTTGTGTCCTGTGATTATATGCACACTTGAGCAATAGTCCCTGTGTGTTACAGGAATCCCCTGATATGCCGGAACAGCCAGTGCACTTGTAATACCGGGAACAATTTCTATAGGAATGTTATTATGGGTAAGAACTTCTATTTCCTCACCACCTCTGCCAAAAAGAAAAGGGTCACCGCCTTTAAGTCTAACCACCCGGTTCCCTTTAAGTGCCTCGTCAAGAAGAAGCTCATTTATCTCCTCCTGCTTTAAATAATGGCAGCCGGACCTTTTCCCTGCAAATATTTTCTTAACACCTTGAGGAATCATCCCAAGTATCTGCAAACTGACAAGTGCATCATAGACCACAACATCCGCCTGCTCGAGAACTTCTCTGCCACGTAGTGTAAGCAACCCCGGATCCCCGGGACCGGCTCCCACTAGCCACACTTTTCCTTTACTCATATAGCTGCTCCTTCCTTAAGGGTTTTTGCAAGTCTTATACCTATCTCACGGGCTTTGGAAATATCTCCCGACAATTCTCCTGTGCGTACCACCCCTGTACTTTCTTCGTAATATAATCCTCTAAGATAGAGCTTATCATCCTTCAAAACAGCATGTGCGCACACCGGAGAAGTACAGCCTCCATCAAGTTCTGTAACATAAGCCCGTTCTGCAATTGCAGCCGCTCTCGAACCTGTATCATCATATCCTCTAAGCCACTCATAATCTGCATTTTCATTGCCCTGAACCGCTATAATTCCCTGTCCCGCTGCAGGTATCATTTCTTCCAGTGTGAAATACCGGCTGATCCTTTCTTCCAATCCTAATCGTATGAGGCCTGCCGCCGCCAAAACCAGTGCGCCAAACTGTCCCTCATCAAGCTTTTTCAGACGGGTTTGTATATTGCCACGCACCGGGAGAATTTCATGATCCGGATATAATTTCTTTAACTGAAGCTGTCTTCTCAGACTGGATGAGCCTATAGGCAGATCATCAGATAATTCCTTCACCCCTTTAGGAAGAACCAATACATCTCTTGGATCCTCCCTTCTGGAATAAGCCAGAATGGGTAGCTTTGGTGAGATCTGCATAGGCATATCTTTCAAACTGTGCACTGTAAGATCAGCGGTACCTGCAAGTAACGCCTGATCTAATTCTTTCACAAACAGACCTTTCCCGCCGATTTTATCCAGAGTGCGATCAAGCACCTTATCACCGGTTGTCTTCATAGTTACCAAAGATGCACTTATCCCGGTAACATTTTCCTCTATGTATTTCATCAATGTATTACTTTGCAAAACCGCCAGCCTGCTCTCACGGCTGGCAATGATCACTTGTCTCATAAAACTATCTTCCTTACAACATCCAGTGTACGTTCCAGATCTTCATCCGTGTGAGATGCAGAAAGGAACATTGCTTCAAATTGAGAAGGTGCAAGGTAAATACCCTGCTCTAACATTTGCTTAAAATATGTTCTATAATGATCCGTATTACTCGTCTGGGCGGATTCATAATCGCGAACCTGCTTATCCGTGAAGAATACGCAACCCAGTGAGCCAACGTGATTCAGACAATGTTCTATCCCTAGATCCGTTAATATCTCATCAAGAGAAGTGAAGAACCTGTCTGCTTTTTGATTCAATTCCTCATAAAATGAAGGAGTGTCCTTAAGAACCTTAAGCTGCGCATATCCAGCCGCCATTGCTACCGGATTACCGCTTAATGTTCCCGCCTGATACACGGAACCTATCGGTGCCACAAGCGACATCACATCTTTTCTTCCGCCATATGCTCCGACCGGCATCCCGCCTCCAATGATCTTGCCGTAGGTAGTCAGATCCGGCGTAACACCATAATATCCCTGTGCTCCGTCAAGCGCCAGACGGAAGCCCGTTATCACCTCATCAAATATCAAAAGACTTCCATGTTCTGTACAGATATCTCTAAGAAACTCCAGAAATCCAGGTTCAGGAAGCACGACACCCATATTAGCCCCTACCGGTTCAACGATCACCGCCGCGATTTGATCCGGGTTTGCCGCAAAAAGAGCACGAACACTGTCCGGGTCATTATAAGCAGCAGTCAATGTATCCACAGTACATCCCTCCGGCACTCCTGCACTGCCGGGAATACCCTGTGTCATCAGCCCTGAGCCGGCATTTACCAAAAGCGCATCACTATGCCCATGATAGCATCCGGCAAATTTGATGATCTTATTCCTTTCGGTATATCCTCTTGCAACACGGATTGCACTCATAACAGCTTCCGTTCCGGAATTAACCATACGCACCATCTCTACAGATGGCACCAGCGAACAGATCAGTTCTGCCATATCAACCTCAACAGAAGATGCCGCCCCAAAGCTCAGCCCGTCCCGCACTGCACGCTCCACACTTTCCAATACATAGGGATGCCCGTGTCCTAAGATCATCGGTCCCCATGAACCTATATAATCAATATATTCATTGCCATCAACATCATATATCCTGTCTCCCTTACTACGCCTTATAAACCTGGGAGTCATACCTACCGATCCAAATGCACGCACCGGGCTGTTGACTCCACCGGGGATACATTTTTTTGCCTGTTCAAATAATTCTTCTGATCTTGTCATTATCCGATCAAGCCCTCCTTTATAAATTTTGCAAGTTCCTTTGCATAATATGTAATATAAATATCAGCACCTGCTCTATATGACGACGCCGCCATCTCGCAGACTATCCTGTCCTCATCAATCCATCCGTTAGCTGCAGCCGCCTTCACCATTGCATACTCCCCGCTCACGCTGTAGGTGGCAATTGGAATATCTGTGCAGTCGTGTACCTCTCTTACAAGATCAAGATAACTCATGGCCGGCTTTACCATAATGATATCCGCACCTTCATCCACATCCAGAAGCGCTTCTTTCAGCGCTTCCCTGCGATTATGAAAATCCATCTGATAACTTTTGCGATCGCCAAAAGCCGGTGCAGAACCTGCGGCTTCCCTAAATGGTCCATAAAAAGCAGATGCAAATTTGACCGCATATGACATAATAGGGATTCCTGTGTATCCCTGATCATCCAGCGCATCTCTGATCGCGGCAATCCTGCCGTCCATCATATCGGATGGCGCCACCATCTGAGCTCCTGCATTTACATGGGACACTGCGGTTTTCGCCAACAGCTTCAATGTCTCGTCATTATCTACGTCGTGTCCGCAAAGCACTCCGCAATGTCCGTGTGAAGTATATTCGCACATACAGACATCCGTAATACGATACAGATGCGGATAATCCGCCTTCACATGGGAAAGGGCTCTTTGGACAATACCATCCGGCGCATATGCCTGACTCCCCTGCTCGTCCTTAATTTCCGGAATTCCAAAAAACATGACATTGCTGACTCCTGCATCCGAAAGCCTGTCCAGTTCTTCATCCATACGGTCAATAGTATATCTGTATTGACCGGGCAACGATGCAATCTCCTCTGCCTTGTTCTCTCCATCCATAACGAACATAGGATAGATCAGAGAATCTTTACTGATCCTTGTTTCCCTTACCATCCTTCTTAAAGTTTCACTGTTTCTTAATCTTCTTGGTCTTTGTCGAAGCTGCATTTTTCCCTCTTTCCGGATAATCTTCCTGTATTTACCTGAATTTATCCATTGTGATTATTCATATAAACTTTTCATTATTGCATCCATTGTATCGCAGAAGAAATCTTCAGACATATTCTTTTGCAAGCCAAACAAGAGATGGTTCATCATTCTCTCTCCCGCCCCGGCGATCTGCCGTTTTAATTCTTCCTTTTCATCATCCGTCAACTGCATTTGCCGTATCTGCGGAATAAGACGATTAACAGTATCTTGTCCCACCGCTTCTTTAATGGCCTCTATCTGAGAAATATGACTCCTTCCCTGTAACCACTCAAAAAAGCCCTGCTGTTCCTCCTGCATGATTGCCTGAGCTGCTCTTAAGTTTTTTTCCAATTGTTCAGTTCGAGGTGCAATCTCAAACGAGTCAATATCATAAAGTCTGACATTGGAAAGCTCACCAATTCTGCTATCTATGTCTCTTGGCACCGCCAAATCTATCATACATATTTCATGTTCTATAGGAACTTCCTTAAGGTGATCCATATCAATCGTTAAATGCGGACTGGTAGTTGCACTTACGATCAGATCACAATCCGGTATAACATCATAGCGCCTGGTATATTCAATCTTATTGCATCCGGAAGGAACAACTACTTCATTATGATGATAACGCCTGATTGTCATTGTTACATTAGCCCCTGACTCGATCAATACCTGCGCTGCAAGCCTTCCCATCATTCCGTTACCGATCACCAGACAATTCGCTCCTTCAACATCAATACCATCTTCCCTGATTCTATTAAGAGCAGTATGTATCACCGAATGATCCCTGATGTCCAGAACCGTTTCTGTCTTCACCCTTTTGGCTGCTGTGACCGCTTGTCTGAATAACACCTCCAAAACATTATCAGCCGCCTGCAGACATCGTGCAAATGCAATAGCATCCCCCACCTGAGTAATAATCTGATCTTCTCCGAAAATACGTGACCTAAGTCCTGCAGTCACATAAAACAAATGTGTGACCGCTTCCTCCTGGCTGCGTTCTGCAAAGAAAGGTGCATATTCTTCATGATCAATCCCTGCAAATGTACACAATGTCTCAATACAGGAAAAGTCCGATTCCTTTGACATGCTAAGCCATACTTCCATTCGATTACACGTAGAGATGATCACACATCCTCTCACATCATCCAATGCCAGCATTGTCGAGTATAACCTTTTTGTTTGTTCTTTAGTAAATGAAAAGACACTCCGAACATCTAAAGGTGCCAGTTGGTGGTCAATTCCAACCATATATATATACATAATTCCTCCTAAGTAACAGACATCTGATTTCTTTTGTTTACCAACTTTTTATTCTATCATCATGGTATCTGTCGGTCAAATTTTTTTGTAAACAGAACAGCACTAAGGTTTAAGTTGCGCTCCTATAGGAGCTTAATTCGTTAACTTTTAAAGTAAAATCATTACCACCGGCTTAGCCGGTGGTTTGCTCTGCGGCTATAAGCCGCTGT
>CAMHMG010000045.1 GCA_946186175.1 uncultured Clostridia bacterium
GCCTTGTCTAAAACATTAATATAATTATAGATATTAGTGTTGATCATACGATACCTCCTTCTCCCATTCACAAATCAAAGGACTCATGAGCGAACCCACAAATCCTTTTGTCAGCTAAAAAATCCATTTTATTTATGTAGTTTAATTACCTCATCATATGCATATTCATTAAGAACCTTGATATTGGTTCCCTTCATCCCTGAAGATCTTGTTTCAATAACACCTGCACTTTCAAATTTTCTGAGTGCATTAACAATAACAGAACGAGTAATACCCACTCTGTCTGCTATTTTAGAGGTGACAAGCATGCCCTGCATATTATATGTCTTATTTATTATATCGTCAGAAGACTGTTCATTCTTAAGTGCACTGAAAATATGATACATTGCCTCCTGTTCAGAAGTAGATAATGTACTGATTGCAGAACGAACAACAGAGAGCTTCCTGTCCTCCTCTGCGGATTCTTCATTCTCGCTTCTCATCATCTCTAACCCGACAACCGTTGTAGCATATTCGCTTAATATAATATCATCAATTGTATAAGGTTGATCCTCTTTGTATAAGAATAAAGTTCCAAGTCTCTCGCCCGCAATATCAATAGGTGAAATGATAGCCTGATATTTAAAAGGATCGTCAAGTTCAAAACCAAGTGTGGCAAGATTGACATTCTCTTTAGTAGATAATACGCCCAACAATCTTTCATTAAGAACCGGATCTATAAAATCACCAACCTTTTTAACAATCATCTGTGTTATCTCACTTATATCAGATCGATTCTCAATTCCCAATACTTTACCCTTCTTGCTGATCACAAGAATATCCGATTCTAATATCTCACTTGAAACTTTACATATGTCGTTAAAAACAACCTTATGTGTACTGTTATTATGTAATAGTTTGTTGATCTTTCTTGTTTTATCTAATAACTGTACGCTCATTAATCAAATCACCCTGCCAGTCTGTATTTCCATTATTTTTATTCTCTGATTATCACTAATAATTTTAACACAATTGTTATGTAATAACAAGAATTTTCTGAAAAAATGGGAGCATTTACCTGACATTTCCGCATGATTCATTACTGCATACCAGTTTATTACCCTTTTCTAACATAATGCTTCCACATTTTTCACATTTTTCTTTAGATGGCTTCTGCCAAGACATGAAATCACATTCCGGATTATCTATGCAGCCGTAATATTTTCTGCCCTTTTTAGTCTTCTTAAGAACAATGTCTTTGCCACAATTAGGACATTCGACTCCAATCTTCTCAAAGTAAGGCATAGTAAATCTGCATTCAGGAAATCCGGGACACGCCATAAATTTACCGTGTGGTCCGTATTTAATGACAAGATTCCTGCCACATTCCGGACAGATCTCTTCAGTAACTTCATCCTCAATCTTTATATGTTCAAGTTCTTCATTGGCAAGCTTTACAGCCTCATCAAGATCAGGATAAAAATTTCTTATAACTGTCTTCCAACCTATGGTCCCCTCTTCAATATTATCAAGAAGAGATTCCATAGTAGCAGTAAATTCCGTATCCACAATAACGGTAAACGCTTTCTTCATCACCTGATTAACTGCCTCACCAAGTTCTGTTACATATATATTCTTCTTCTCTTTGACAACATAATGTCTGGCAAGAATTGTCGAAATGGTAGGCGCATATGTACTCGGTCTTCCAATACCAAGCTCCTCCATCTGCTTAACCAGCGATCCTTCGGTATAATGCGGTGCCGGCTGCGTAAAATGCTGCAGATCCTCAAAGTTGTCAACCCTGATGACCGTATCTTTATCTATATTCTTAAATAGATTCTTATTCTCATCATCTTCATCTTCTATTGCATAGACAGCCATAAATCCTTCAAAGGCAAGCTTCGTCGAAACCGCACCGAATTCATATCCCTTTGCTTCAAGCTTTAATGTATCACTCTCATACACAGCGTCAGCCATCCGGCTGGCAAGAAAACGGTTATATATCATCTGATATAACCTAAACTGATCTCTTGATAATTGTTCCTTTATCATAACAGGAGAAAGCGACACGTCCGTCGGTCTTATAGCCTCATGTGCATCCTGAATCTTCTTACCGGAATTCTTAGATACATCCTTCTTAACTCCTACAAATTTCTCACCGTATTTCTCTTCTATATATTTTCTTGCAGACGAATCAGCCTCATCTGAAACCCTTACCGAATCAGTTCTTAGATATGTTATAAGACCAATACTGCCCCTGCCCTTAATATCAACACCTTCATAAAGTTGCTGGGCAATACGCATTGTTTTCCCGGTAGCAAAATTAAGCTTTCTTGCAGCTTCCTGCTGTAATGTTGATGTTGTAAAAGGAAGTGGAGATTTCTTAATTCTCTTTCCGTGTTTGATATCTTTGACGCTCAAATTCTGACCTTTAAGATCTGCAAGCACCTTATCCATCTCTTCTCTGTCTGAAATCTTCACCTTGCCCTTAGGCATCTTCTGTAATTTGGCAGAAAATGATTTCTTACTTCCCTCAGGTGTTACAATGGCATTAAGAGTCCAATATTCCGTCGGTATGAAATTATTAATCTCATCTTCTCTGTCACATATAAGTCGAAGTGCTACAGACTGAACTCTTCCTGCACTAAGTCCTCTCTTAATCTTTGCCCACAAAAGAGGACTGATCTCATATCCCACAAGTCTGTCCAATGCACGTCTTGCCTGTTGTGCATCAACAAGATTCATATCTATATCCCTTGCCTGTTTAAGGGAACTTTTGACCGCATTCTTGGTAATCTCATTAAATGTTATTCTTTTGAACTTCTTGTCAGCAAGATTAAGTGCTATTGAAAGATGCCATGATATAGCTTCTCCCTCACGGTCAGGGTCTGTTGCAAGATATACTTTATCAGCCTTCTTCACTTCTTTTCTAAGTGCTGCAAGCAATTCTCCCTTTCCTCTTATTGTAATATACTTAGGTTCGAAATCATTATCAACATCTATACCCATCTGTGATTTGGGCAGGTCTCTGACATGTCCGTTAGATGCAATAACCTTGTAGTTACTCCCAAGAAATTTTTGGATAGTTTTTGCCTTTGCAGGTGACTCCACAATCACCAGATTCTTAGCCATAATGCGGTACCTCTTCTATAAAATTCTATATTTTTACTGAATAATAATTACGTGCCGGTTCGGTAATATACCCATATACAAACAGCTTATTAATATACATACACACTTCTCCGGGCGATAATCCTGTCTCCCTAATTATATCATCAATATATTTAGGCTCGACACTCAAAACACTATACACTATTTTTTCGGCAGGTGCAAGTAAGTTTTTTCTACGGTTAACATCTGACAATTTCATCCTTTTGATAATATCATTATCCTCACCACTCCTGCCACATAGTATTTCTATAATATCAGAAACCTCCGTTACAATATGTGCACCCATCTTAATTAAATTGTTACAGCCCACACTTTTCTCATCAAGAATTCTTCCCGGAAGAGCAAATATCTCTTTCCCCTGTTCCAACCCCTGATCTACGGTTATAAATGTTCCGCTCTTTTTCGTAGCTTCTATCACAAGAATGCCATCAGCAAAACCTGATATTATTCTATTCCTCTGTGGAAATAATGAAGCATTTGGCTTAATTCCCATATTACTTTCCGATATGATACCTCCACTACGTTCTAACTCCATGTATATATCATAGTTTTCCATAGGATAAATAACATCTATTCCACAGCCTAACACGCCTAATGTATATGATCCTGCTTCAACTGCTCCCCTATGTGCCATACCATCAATTCCTCTGGCAAGACCGCTGACAACAATTATACCTTCTTTGGAAAGCTCACGCCCGAAATATCTCGCCATCTCTCTGCCGTAATGCGTGCTGTTTCTTGCTCCGATTATCGCTACAACACATGCTTCCTCATCAGGAAGCTTCCCTTTCAAATACATACCATATGGCGGATCCGGAATATTTCTCAATTTTTCAGGGAAATTAACACACTTGGGATATATAAATGATATGCCTTTCTCTGTCAGTTTTTCATAGCCATTCATTATAAAGCATTCATTTTTTGAATTAACATATCCATCCACCGAAATCTTAAATCTGCCGGCGTTAATAATATCCAATACCTCTTCGTCATCTTCATTATATATATTCTCAGGACTCTCAAATTCACACAAAAGTTTGTTTATTGTTTTCCTTCCAACACCGTTAATATTACAAAGCCAATACCAATAATGCTCTTCTCTCATCATATTCCATCACCCTCCTGCCATAACTCATTAACTCTGTAGGATAGCGCTTCCAGAATATGGTCTTTTTTGACGTATATCTCATTATTAAGGTCTGCGATTGTACGGGAAACCTTAAGGATCTTTCCTATCCCCCTTGCAGTCATCTGATAATGTTCAAAAATTTCCTTGACGCAGTCCTTCGCTTCATCTTCGGGCCTGCATAATTTATCTATCATACCTGCGGGAATCTGGGAATTAAACCTTATACCATATTCTCTCAACCTGTCATACTGAATCTTGTGTGCTCTTACAATCCTTGTCTTAATAACTTCTGAGCTCTCTTCGTTTGAAACATTATACAACTCATCATATTGCACTCTTCTCACCTGAATACACATATCCATGCGATCAATCATAGGTCTCGATAGTTTTCTTAAATATCTTTCTATCTGTAGTTGTGAGCAGTGACATTTAGATCTGTCAGGGTAATATCCGCAGGGACAGGGATTCATAGCCGCAACAAGCATAAAATCACACGGAAATGTATAACTGCCATACATTCTCGATATAGTGATCTCACAGTCTTCAATGGGTTGTCTTAACATTTCTATTGTATTCCTCTGAAACTCCAGCAATTCATCTAAAAAAAGGACTCCATGATGCGCAAGACTTATCTCACCCGGATGCGGATGTCTGCCTCCTCCTATAAGAGACTGTGCGGTAATCGAATGGTGAGGGGTTCTAAATGGTCTGTTAACAATCAGACCATCATCAGGACCTAACATTCCCTTAGCACTGTAAATCTTAGTAAGCTCTATACTTTCATCATAGGACAGATCTGGCATGATTGTTGGTATCCTCTTGGCAATCATTGATTTGCCTGCGCCCGGAGGCCCTGCAAAAATAATATTATGCATCCCTGCAACAGCTATTTCCGTAGCTCTTTTCATCCCCTCCTGACCTTTTATATCAGAGAAATCATACATAGAATCATTATGAACTTCGTCCATAGACGTGTGAGCTGTTTCTTCAATACATTCATTGCCTGCTAAATGTTCAAATACTTCCTTAAGAGTATTCGCTCCATATATTCTGATGTCGTTGATAATCGCCGCTTCTTTTCTGTTGTCATATGGAAGAATTACCTTGTCTATTCCGTTTCTTTTTGCAAAATCAACTATGGATAATATTCCGCGAACTCCTCTAAGCTCACCATTTAATGATAATTCACCAATAAAAAGTGTGTTCTCCACACACTCCTCCGGTATATAACCATATGCCGTAAGAAGTGCAATGCTTATTGGCAGATCAAATGCAGAGCCTTCTTTTCTGATATCAGCCGGTGATAAATTGATAGTAATCTTCTTGGGCGAAAGGAAAAAACCCGAATTCTTCAGAGAAGTCCTGACCCTGTCACTTGCCTCACGGACCTCTGATGCAAGAAAGCCAACCATATTAAAACTTGGCAGACCATCACTGACGTCGGCTTCCACTGTAATGAGTCTTCCGTCAACCCCATGCAGTGTGCCGCTAAGAACTTTATTAAACATGAAACCTCCTATACGGTCGATTCCACCTCAATAGAAAAAACGAACCGGTATTATTGTATAATACCGATCCGTCCTTGTCAATAACCAATTGTCAATATATTGTAATCAATTTTCCAAGCATACAATATCTAATAAAAGACTATGTAAAAGCAAACTATTAAAAATTATTTCAGGAGCTTTTTAAGCTCATCCATAAATATATTGACATCCTTGAACTCTCTGTATACAGACGCAAATCTTACATAGGCAACCTCATCCATATTCTTAAGCTCATCCATAACTATCTCACCAATTACAGAACTATCAACTTCCTTCTGTTCAAGATTGAAAATCTTAGTTTCAATTCTGTCAATGCATTTTTCAATATCCTCAATAGAGATCGGACGTTTGTGACATGATTTAAAAACTCCTGATTCAATCTTCGATCTGTCATACGCTTCTCTAATCTTATCCTTTTTGATTACAATGAGAGGAATAGTCTCAACCTTCTCATAAGTTGTAAAACGCTTACCACAGTCATCACATTCGCGTCTTCTTCTGATCGAGCTGTTATCATCAGCCGGTCTCGAATCAATTACTCTTGTGTTATCCTCACCGCAAAATGGGCATTTCATATGTAAGTCCTCCTGAATAAAAAATAAACTTAAATGTTTGTGAACCTCGTTTTATTACTAAAATAAAGAGTATCGCAATCACCTATATAGCAAACTATATACTACAAAGCAAACCGACATATAACAAATCAGCAATCCTCATCTCTCATTATTGCTTTATCAAGGCATACATCGACGAGCATAATATCCGGTCCTATACGCACAACATCACAAAACTTGATATAATAACGTGTAGTTTTGCCAAAGCCTGATAAGAAACCACCGGAAACCGGAACGATAAATCCGCATATCTGGCCGCTTTCCGGGTTAAAATCAATATCTGCAACACAACCTATACGCATACAATCTTTGCAATTGATAACTTCCTTTTGCTTAAGCTCAACAAACGTCATAAAAAAGCTCCCTAAGTTATTCAACCACAATATATGCTATATAATCATAAAAAAGAAGTAATAATTGTGCTTAACATAATATCTGTTAATACATATTATATATTAAATCTTCATAAAAATCTACTATTTTTTAATATCGTAAAAATATACATTTTCAACGAATCTTACAGTAAACAGAACAGCACTAAGGTTCATGCAAGATTCTACCCAAACAGTTAATTATATATCACTTTTACAGGACACTTATCCTTACATGCACCGCATTGGACACATTTTTCCTGATCTATGTGAGCTAAGTTATTTTCAACTGTTATTGCATCAGAAGGACAATTTCTTGCACATAATCCACATCCTATGCAGCCTGCCTGACATACCTTCTTAACATCGACACCTTTATCCTTCGAACTACATCCAACCTTATATGAATTATCAGCCGGAACAAGCTCTATAAGATGCTTTGGACACTCCGCTACACATTTGCCGCATGCCTTACATTTATCAGAGTCTACCACTGCTATTCCATCAACGATGTCGATTGCGTCAAAAGGACATACCCTCTTACAATTACCAAAACCTGTACATCCAAACGAACATGATTTAGCACCTCCGCCCGGATTATTAGTAGCAAACTGGCAGTCTTTCGGACCAACGTATTCATATTGCTCCTTTGCCTTTTCACAGTTCCCGGTACACTTGACATATGCTGTCATCTTAACGGATTCACCGGCAGACACGCCCATTATCTCGGCAACCTTTGTAGCCACAGCTTCTCCTCCTACAGGACAGCCATTAACCTGCGCCTCGCCTTTCGCGATTGCAGCAGCTAATCCGTCACATCCAGGAAATCCGCAGCCACCGCAGTTATTACCCGGAAGGCACTCTCTTACCTTAGCTTCCCTCTCGTCAACTTCAACCGCAAATTTTTCTCCTGCAATACCCAATAATATTCCTATTATCATTCCGGTACCACCGACAATTCCCATTGCTATCAAAACTGATGTAACCATATATGCCCCCTCCTATTTGATCAGACCCGAAAAACCGAAGAACGCCATTGCCATCAATCCTGCCGTAAGAAGCACTATAGGAGTACCCTTAAATGATTCCGGAATGTCATTATATTCGATCTTCTCACGAATACCGGCCATTATCACAATTGCTATTGTAAATCCCACCGCTGTGCCAAATCCATTGATCACGGAAGCAACAAAGCCATACGATTTCTGTACATTCAAAAGTGCAACACCAAGCACCGCACAGTTAGTTGTTATAAGAGGCAGATATACACCGAGTGCTTTATAAAGAGATGGTACCATCTTCTTTAAGAACATCTCAACAAACTGTACTAAAGCTGCGATTACTAAAATGAATACAATCGTCTGAAGATATGTTATATTAAGCTTCTCTAAAACATGAGTATATATAAGATTGGTTATGGCTGATGCAATAGTCACAACAAAAATAACCGCTCCACCCATTCCGGCAGCCGTATCAACCTTTTTGGATACGCCAATGAACGGACATAATCCGAGAAACTGACTGAGCACGACATTATTGACAAGACAGGCTCCAATAGCTATCAAAAACAATTCCATATCCTACACCTCCTTGTCACTGTCATTTTTTGACTTATTCTTGACGGCATCACCAACCGTCATTTTCTTGTCAGGTTTTTCTTTTATTCCCATAACACCTTCAACGGTAAATGATTTCCCCATACATAAGGTGTTAGTACACGATGCACATCCATCTTCTCTTTCGCAAACAGATATTGCCTCACCTGCTTTTTTAAGCTTATTAAGCCTTACTTTGTTCTGTACAGCAACAAGGCATGAAAGAACAAAAAATGCACCGGGTGCCAGAATAAGTATAGATACCGGCTGATAGCTTTCAGGCATTATGGTTTTACCGAATATAGATCCGTTACCAAAAATCTCCCTGAATATACCGATCGAAGTCAGACCAACAGTAAATCCAAGTCCCATTCCGATTCCGTCAAACATTGAAAGTATTACATTATTCTTAGATGCATAGCTCTCTGCACGACCAAGAATAATACAGTTAACAACAATAAGCGGAATATATATTCCAAGACTGTCATATAACGACGGTACAAATCCCTCCAATAAAAACTGGACTATTGTCACAAAGGATGCAACAATAACTATATATGCTGGAATTCTTACCTTGTCGGGTATCACCTTTCTAAGAGCCGATATCATCATATTAGAAAGGATTAAAATAACCGTGGTTGTAAGTCCCATTCCGATTCCATTGATCGCAGATGTTGTGACCGCCATCGTAGGACACATACCAAGCATCTGTACGAAGGTTGGATTCTCTGTAACAAGACCGCATTTCAGGCGCTTAACAGCTTCATTCATATTCCCACCTCCTAATATAACGAATTGATATAATATAGTCCTGCATTGACACCATTTGTCACTGCATTGGTTGTAATAGTTGCTCCCGAAATGGCATCAATCTCGTCATCAGCTGATGCTCCGTTTTTGGTATAAGTAAACTTATCCACCTTCTTTCCTGAAAACTGATTTTTAAAGGAATCCTGTGTTGCCTTCATACCAAGTCCTGCCGTCTCACCAATTGATAAGAAAGATATGCCGTTAAGTGTACCGTCTGCCTTAACTCCCATGGCAAATTGTATATCTCCGCCATAGCCCTCATGATCGGTAACTGTCAGAACATACCCGATATGACTTCCGCTCTGATCCTTAACATCCATAATCTCGTTGATATCCGCATCATAACCTTGAGATACGAGCTCATCTCTTGTATTATCGGGAACTTCTCCCATCTCTTCAAACGAAGCCGCTTCAGCAAAAACTGCTTTATAAGCCTCTTCCTTAGCCCTTAATTTCTCCTTTGCAATCGGCTCCTTAGTCACCTCATACACCAATCCAAGTAAAACACCGGCTATCAAGGTTATTAACATAAGAGAAAATGTGTTCTTAATACTTTCACGACTCACGTTTCACCGCCCCCTTTCCAAAGGATTTCGGAATCGTAACGCGTTCAATAAGAGGAACTAGCAGATTACCGATTATAATTGCATATGACACGCCCTCTGCAGACCCTCCAAACACTCTGAATAAAAATGTCAAAAATCCCAGAAAGATTCCAAAAATAATCTTACCTGTATTGGTAATCGGTGATGTAACATAATCTGTTGCCATAAAAAATGCACCAAGCATCAGCCCACCGCCGGATAAATGTGCAAGCAGATAAGAAAAATCAAGCCCCCTTCCGCTTGCAATAGCATATATTATGATAAATACAGAAAATGAACCTATGTAAAATACAGGAATTCTATAATTGACTACACCTAATACAATCAGAAATAATCCACCTATTATCAATGCAAAAGCACTTGTCTCTCCGAGTGTTCCCGGTATTGTACCTAAGAACATGGAAAGTACATCCACAGATTCACCTGCTTTAAGCTTCGCAAGAGGTGTTGCAGTTGTCACTGCATCATAGGAAAAGCTTGTCATTATACCGGTAAATGATATCAAAAGAAAACATCTTGCACCAAGCGCAGGGTTCATGAAATTCTGACCCAAGCCGCCAAATAATTGTTTGACAACAATAATTGCAAAGAAACTTCCTATAACCGGAATCCATAATGGGACATCCACGGGCAGATTCATTGCCAGCAATAAACCTGTAAGGGCAGCCGACAGATCCTTAACCGTAATTCTTTTTCCTATGAGTTTCTGATATAAGGCCTCAAATAAGACGCAGCTTATAATTGTTATACAGTAGATAAGCAGGGCCTTAAATCCAAAATTATATATACCAAAGATTGCAGCCGGACAAAGTGCAACTATAACCTTGCCCATTATATTAGTTGTCGTCTCCTTATCCCTTATATGAGGTGAAGACGATATCTTCATTATCTGTTCATCCATTGCTCCCACCTCCTATTTCTTTCTGCTTGCAAGTACTTTTTTTCTGGTACTTGAAATGATCTGTGTAAGGTGTCTTTTTGCAGGACATACATATGAACAGCATCCGCACTCACAACACTCCATACCCTCATATTTCAGGAAATTATCAATATCGCCATGCTCAGCAAGATCAGCTAAGCGGTTAGGCATAACTCTACCCGGACATACTTCAACACATCTCCCGCATCTTATGCAGTTAGACGGCTCTATATCTGAAACGACATCTTCTCTGAAACATAAAATAGATGAAGACCCCTTAACTATAGGCGCATCTAATGTAAACAACGCCTTACCCATCATAGGGCCACCTGAAATGATCTTAGCCGGGTCTGCTATGTTAAAACCGCCAACCTCATCAATAAGCTCCCTAATATTAGTTCCGAGTCTCACACGGAAATTAGCGGTATCAGTCACCGCATCTCCCGTAATTGTTACTATTCTCTCATACAAAGGACGTCCTTCAATAAGCGCATTATAGATTGCAACTATAGTATCGACATTGTGAACAATACAGCCTGCATCTGCCGGAAGCATCGAAGAATTAATCTCTCTGCCGGTATTGGCGTATATAAGCTGTCTCTCAGCACCCTGTGGATATTTTGTTTTGACAGCATTAACCGTTATATTATCTATATCAGCTGTTAATTCCTTCAGTAATTTGATTGCTTCGGGCTTGTTATCTTCAATTGCGATTATACCTCTCGCATTATCAAAAAGGTTGACAACTATCAAAAGACCGGTAATCACTTTATTAGGTGTCTCTATAAGTCTTCTGTAATCAGAAGTAAGATACGGCTCACATTCTGCTCCATTGACTATGATCGTATCAATAACATTCTCATTCTTAGGAGAAAGCTTGACATGGGTAGGAAATCCTGCCCCTCCCATTCCGACTATTCCGGCTTCTTTGACAGCATCCTTTACATCTTCCCTATACATAGTATCTAAAGGCTTGATATTCTTAGAAAAATCAATCTCATTAAACTTGCCGTCATTGTCAATAATAATAGAATTAACCTTGCTGCCGGAAACCGTCATCCTCGGTTCAATAGACTTAACGATTCCCGAAACACCCGAATGAATATTAGCCGATACGAAGCCTCCGGCTTCAGCTATCTTCTGTCCTACAAGGACCTGATCACCTTTTTTCACAATCGGAACAGCAGGTGCACCAATATGCTGGGATAACGGGTATACGCATTCTCCTTTAGGAAGATAATCGACTATCTGCTTATCTTTCGATATATCTTTACCATCATAGGGATGAATGCCTCCCATAAATGTTAATAACGCCATTACATATCTCTCCTTATTATTTCTTCTTAATTATATAATCTTTATTCTTAATCTGAAATCTTTTCTTCAGACCGTTTGTCAGATACACTTTCTTGTCCGAAGTGACAAAGATTGCATCAACGCCTTTACTCTCTGCATATTGTAGTCCCTCATCAACTCCCATCACAAAACAGGCAGTCGATAATGCATCAGATAAAAATCCATTATCTGTAGCTATTGTCACCGATATCAGTCCGTTATCTACAGGATATCCGGTCTTAGGATCAAATATATGGTGATAACGCTTGCCATCTTTTTCAAAATATTTCTCATAATCACCGGAAGTAGAAACTACATTACCTCCTTTAACATCCAAAACGGCAAATACCTGTCCGTCTTCAGCCCTTGGATCCTGGATACCGATGTGCCACATAGAATCTGCGCCCTTTGATCCATATGTTGCAATGGTTCCGCCAACAGATACCACTGCCCCCTTTGCCTGACTCTTAGATAATTCTTCAATCACTTTATCGGCAGCTATTCCTTTCCCGACTGCACCGAAATCAATAGCCATACTTCCATCATTAAGTGTTAAGCCTTCATCAGTGATAACTATATTATCTGCATCTATATGCTTAATTACCTCATCTATAGCGCTCTTATCAGGCACTTCTTTGCTTCCGTCTTCAATTCCCCAAAGCTTTGCAAGCGGCAATATACATGGGCAAAAAGCACCTTTCGTCTCTTTATATACCTCCATTTCTTCCTGAAGATATCTCATTATGTCAGGAGACAGACTATATATTCCTCCTGCCGCATAACTCCTGTTAAATATTGCAAGCTCAGAATCTTCCAGCCTGTATGACAATTCATCGTCAACCGATTTGAGGAGCTTGTCAATATTGTCATCAATCTCGTCACAAACACTATCTTCCTCTGCAAATACAGTCTTCTTAATTGCAGTTCCAAATGCAATTCCTGAATATGTTTTATTATTATAAGTGCCTGCCTTTATATCCTTTGTCTTAATAGCAAAATACACAAACAATATTATTATAATTATTATAATAACAGTGTTAATTATATGTCTGTGCCTGGCAATAAATCTGATCATTCCATTAATCCTCTATTAATTACAATTAATTTATGGTGCAGGTGCATAATCACTTTCTGTCACCTAATAATACTTATATTGATTATCCGATCATAAATGATATCTCAGCTTTACATGCGAGCTTGCCGTTAACAGTAGCCTGAACACTTCCAACTCCTACAGGTCCTTTACTCTTGATTATCTCACATGACAATTCAAGCTTATCACCCGGAACAACCTTCTGTTTGAACTTTGCATCCTTAATGCCTGCAAAATATGCTGTTTTTCCTTTGTTCTCCGGAAGAGAAAGCACACAAACAGCACCAAGCTGAGCAAGCGCCTCGATCTGCAATACACCCGGCATAACAGGCTCATTTGGAAAATGTCCTGCAAAAAAAGGTTCATTATACGATAGATTCTTATATCCTTTAATACTCTTACCAGCCTCCATCTCTGTCACCCTGTCAATCAAAAGAAATGGCTGGCGATGAGGTATAATGTCCATTATCTGTTTGATATCTAATTCCATGTTGTCACCCTTTCATGTTGTTTGTATTTTTCTGTTACTATTCTCAGTCAATATAAGTTATGATTAGTGTATCAACGTGCTTGCACGTTTAAACACTAGTCATAGCTTATATTGTAACTGAGAAGCAGTAACATTTTTCTCATGTTGTGTATATAGCTCCATAACAGACACACAGCACCGGGTACGCCCAGTCTTCGTCGTAGTGGTACTGAGTTCGCACGTTGTGCTCATATACCATGTTGGCGCATGACAATAAGACCCACAACCTATCCTAACTATGATACCACATTTTTGCATAGTACGAAAGAGTAAGTTAGGCTCAGATTCACTAAGCGTCGCTGTATACAGAAACGTAGCACTCATCTTCGCTCTTCGAGCTTGATTCACTAACTTTTATAGTAAAATATGGCGAGATTCGTCCTGTCCCTTAAGTCTAACTTACTTAGTATCGTGCTTATATAGTTCCTGACAGTTCCCTCTGACAGACACAGTTTATCAGCACATTCCTTATTAGAAAGTCCCTGCGCAACAAGCTCGACTATCTCATACTCCTGTTTGATAATATATCCCTTTGCTCCGATTGAAAGCGCTTTAACAATATATTCGTCATCATTAAATGTAGTCAGAAATAATATTTTTGCATCCTCATGTTTACCAATTATTATCTCTCCGGCTTCAAGCCCCGACATTTCTTCCATCCTTATGTCCATAAGCAGAATATCAGGCTGATATTCATCATAAAACTTAACAGCTTCTTTACCGGAATGTCCGCAGGAAAGTACCTCTGCCTCACCACTTGCCTCAATGATCATCTTAAGAGACATTGCGACCAATTTGTCATCATCAACAATCACAATCTTCATATCAACCCACTCTCTTTCCTATAGTAACAAATATCCTAAAACCATCCTCAGTAGTTATTAACACATTACCGCCAACACCTTTGCTGTAGGAATATCAATCGCCTCATCACGAAGATCGTGTACACTGTTTCTTATGTTATTCATTGCGGTGTCCAAAGTTGATTTTAATTCAAGAAGTCCGCTCTTTAATACATCATCCCTACATATCGTAATCAATGCGCCTAACTGCAATATCGCTCTTGTAAGCATATGACCAACATTATCATGGATCTCTCTTGCAATACGGTTGCGTTCCTTAAGTCTTCCAAAGTACACCTCATCATCCTTAGCCTGTATCAGTTCAGTATTCTTTCTCGCTATCTCGTCAGCCTTTATTACCGATTCATCACGAAAACTTTTGACATCATTTTTGAGTCTTTCATTTTTGCTGCTCTTGATACTTAAATAAAAAGAAATTATTAACAAGAGTTCAATATATAAGATTGTAGAAACATCCGAATCTTTCATGACAAAATTGACCATAGATAATAATGCCATAATTAAAGCCACATAATTTCTTAATATTACTGCACCATACAAAGCTATAGGAACCATTATGATAAGGTTATTATCTATAAATGAAACAGCAACCGCTAAAATCTGTAAGGCAAAAGCTGTTTTTCATTTATAAGCCCCATCTTCATATGATCCTTCTGTGTTGTTTTGAATAACAAAAAGAAATCAAAAAAAGCTAAAGATATTATAGAATATAAAACAACAATAAGGTATCTGCCAGTCATAATATTACGACCGACAAATACCGTTAATAAGAATATTATTATTCTGTCAATAAATCTTTCCATAAAGTACTCCCGTGTATCTCAACTCTCCTTGAGATACATACAAACTCTCGATATTGCAAGACCTGCAGCAAGACAAAATACTCCAAATATCGCCTGCATTCCAAAGCATGATGACACCTCACTTAACGTACTTCCGGCCTCGATCTTTTCAAGTCCTACCGCATACCAATAGGTTGGCAGAAATCTTCCTACATTTCTCACATCTTCTCCAAGAAGCTCAAGCGGAACAAAAATTCCACCTAAGA
>CAMHMG010000046.1 GCA_946186175.1 uncultured Clostridia bacterium
ACAGCGGCTTATAGCCGCAGAGCAAACCACCGGCTAAGCCGGTGGTAATGATTCTATATTGACATGTAAAATCAATAGTGATAGACTTTCTATCGTAAATATAAATGATAGGTTGTCTATCACTATTTGTCATATAAACTAAGGGAGTGGAAAAATGGCAGGAAGAAAGAAGAATCCGGAGAAGACTGCGTCAACACGCAATGCTTTTCTGGAAAAGAGTTATGAACTGTTTGTGGCAAAGAATATAGAAAATGTATCCATGATAGAGATAGCAAGAGAATGTGGATATGGAACGATGACGCTGTATAGGTATTACAGCAACAAGCCGAAACTGGTTGTTGCTGTTGCCACGCAGAAATGGGAACAGTTCCGTGAAGAGAATCAGAAGCGCAGACCGAGCGTAAATTTTGAAGGGATGACGGCTGCAGAGATCTTTGAGTTCTATCTGGAATCATTTATTGTACTGTACAAAACCAATAAAGATCTGCTGCGGTTCAATCAGCTCTTTAACGTATATATTCAATCGGAAGATGTTGACGAAGAAACATTGAAGCCTTACCAGGGAATGATAGAGACATTGAAAGAGCGTTTCCACATCATGTATATGAAGGCAAAAGAGGACAACACCATAAGAACAGACGAGACGGAGGAGGAAATGTTCTCGACCACACTTCACCTGATGCTTGCGGCGGTAACGAGATATGCGGTGGGACTTGTGTATATCCCGGAGCATGGCTTTGATGCGGAAAAGGAACTGATATTCCAGAAGAATATGCTTCTGAAGGAGTATAGGAACAGTTAAGCCAGCCCGAAGAAATTTTTGAAGATAGAATGAAGTGAGGAGAAAAGGATTATGAAGAAGAAATCTTTGCTGAAAAGCATTATAACATTTATGTTGGTGATTGCTATGTTTACGGGAGTGGTACCGCTGCCGGGGTTGACTATGGAGGTAAGGGCGGCGGAAACTATCCACTCCGACTTTACCGCCACCGCAGGAACAGGCGGCGCAGGAGTCGGCGAAGGAAAAGACAGCCTTGTGGACGGCAACAAAGGCACCAAATGGTGCGTTACGTCGCTGGAAAACCCGACTTACATCGAGTTCAACAGCACCAATTCTATCACGCCCACCGGCTATATTCTGACCACGGGTGGCGACACCGCAGACTATCCCGGTCGTAACCCGGCAAGCTGGACGATCAAGGCAAAGAACACGGGCGACACTGATTGGACAACGCTCGCCACCGTCACGGACGATACGGTGCTGCAAGCGGCAAATACCACCGACTACCGCTTTGCACTCAACAACTCCACGGCGTATCAGTATTTCCGCTTTGAAATCAACAGCATCAAGGGCGGCAACGTGTTCCAACTCGCGGAGTTTCAATTCATCAGCGGCGTTGACCTCTACCACGATCTTACTAACGGTACGCTGACGGGAACATCATTCTACAAGTACACCGGAAGCGCCATCACGCCCGTTTATACGGTCAAGACAGGGGACGGCACAACGCTGACGAAAGATACGGACTACACTGTGGCGATCACAAAGGACGGAAATACCGTCGATACTGTGACGGAAAAGGGCGACTATGTACTGACTGTTACGGGCAAAAGTCCTTTCACCGGCTCCAAAACGCTTAACTTCACTGTGGACGATGGCTACAAATACTTAAAAGCTGACGGCAACGAACAGACCTGTGGTGATTTCACCGTCCTTACGGGCGGCGGGGCGGCTACGCTCTCGACGGGCTGGTATGTTGTGAACAGCGACATCACCTATACCGATACCATTACCATTGACGGTGATGTTCATATTATTTTAGTGGACGGCAGGACAATGGCGGTCAATGCCGGCAACCAATGTTTCAAAGGCAATAACACGAGCCAACCGGACTATCCCGCAGATGTGGGAAGTCTTACCATCTATGCGCAGAGCACTGGTGATTCCGCGGGACAGCTTACTGCAACATCAAATTCACAGCGGGCTGTCGCAATACAAAACCTGACCATCAACGGCGGACAGATAACCTTTTCGAGGAATGAATATGAAACTGTGCAGGTTGGTGGAACTTTGACATTCAACGGCGGTAATGTAGCCGTTACCGGTGGAAGAGGAAGGCTGTATGCGAATACCCTGAAACTGAACTGGAACAATACATCCGACACCCTGTATGCCAAGGAGTATGGGGGCAATCATATTATTGCTGACAAGGACTGGGCGTACAGGGACGGGGGCGGCATGTTACCCAAAGGTGAGTTCAGCGAGGATCATCGGGATCAGATACAGGCGGCTTTAGCGGATAAAACCATTGTTCCTTTTCCGAATATCACGAAGTATGTTCCGGGAAATAAGGAGGGCGAGTATACGATTCCGCTTCCGGCGCTTCCGGATGGAGCAAAATATTATTTTACCAAAACTGACACAGGCAGTGTGATCAACAATCTTCCGGAAGGAAGCGATACCAATACGCTGACCTTCACCACGTATAGTGAGAAGGATGGCGGGACATCGGCCGCGATCACTGTGGAGGCGAAAGGTGCGGCAAGTTATATCGACTATAGCTTTACGGTAAGTGTTATCGTATCGGAGTATACGGTGGCGTATGAATGGCCGGCGCAGACGAATATCTACCTGATCGGGAATGATTGGGCATTTTGTGAAACAGATCAGACAGAAAAGCCGTATCATGACAACGAGCTTGTCTGGTCGGAAAGCGGCGTCACCCTTGATACATTGAAGATAGCCATAAGCGGAGGCACTCCGTCGAATGTTGTCTATCAGGTAAACGGTACCGTATTGACCGCCGGTGAAAACACGCTTGTTTTAACGCCTGGTGAATACCATATCAGCATCACCGGTGATGGGCTCGATGATTGGGTGGAATTCAAGGTCATCAAGCTGGTCGAGGACGAGAATTTCGCAGTTACCGTCTCCGATGTGGCGAGGTTCATCGCTCCAGAAGAAGCCGAAGAGCAGCGTGTACACATCAGCGGCGGAGGAACGGGATATATCGCTGAGTGCAAACCGGATATGAAGGCGACATTAAACGGCGAAGATGTGACAAACAGCGGCAACATAACGCTCTGGTACAGGAGCAACGGCTATCAATACGATGATGAAGATTTGTATCAAAACGACACTTACAGAACACCGGGTCGAGGCATCATCGGTGACGGCACGGAATTTCCTGTGGGGTATGGAGCTTCCCCAAATATGACCGTGTATAATATAAAAAACGGTTCCGCCGCATTGGATGGAATCAACCGGATTGATACTGTATGCGGACAGCTTGTCCTGCACCGCGAGGGTGAGGAGATCAGGCAGAAGCTCGATCTGGACGATAATGCCGTATCCTCCGGTGCTTCAGGCGGCTATGTCTATTATGTGGGAACCGACTGTCCTGATTTCTATCTCAAGGATGGGAAGGTCTATTATAAGGACAAAACCGGGGATCACCTCGCAGAAGAAGGGAAGACCTATACAGACGGCAAGGATATTTTCTACGCAGGAGGAGAGACGATTTACCAGTACAACGGCTTTATCGGTTTTGGGTCTTGTATGTTCACGCTGAAGGATACCGCTCCGGTTCCTCTTTGCGAAAGCCGCAAAAAATTGGGTCATATTATTGGAATGGAATGTAATTGCCCGAAGGACGGGGAGGGAAACTGCACGGAGTGCATCAGTCAGAACGGGGATATGCTCACCGTCTGTGGGGAAACATTCGAGATGGGTTCGTACATTTATGTGGGTTCAAACTGTGTTTTTACCGGGAGCAGGGCGATTTACAACATTGTGCCATCCGAGGAGTATACCATAGGCGCCGCGAATATCAGCACCGAGATCAACGGAAGCATCATTACGATCGACGGTAAGTATTCGATCGACGCTGGCGACAGACCCATATTAAAGGGAACTGTGAGCCTCAATCCCCAGCCCATAGGAAATGGTGTATATTATCCGTGCGCGTATGCGAGATACGAGACGGCGCCATACTGCTACCTGATCGCCCGCGGCGACTTCATGGTGGAGGTTCGGCGCTCCGAGGTTTCCATTGTTGACTGCAAATCCGAGTATAAAACGGGCGAGGATGTTGAGTTCAAGATTGCTACCTGCTCATACAAATATTCCGAGGATAAGGGGATATATAAGGGCTCGACGGGCGATATCAATATTTATTTGAACAATGAGAGGAAAGGCGCTCCGTTACACTTTAGCGAGTCTAATAAAAAGAACGACAAATATTATCACGAAGTAAATTTTGATCAGCTTCCGGAGGGGACATACACGGTGCGGGCAGAACTGGACAACGATGAGGGATACCAGGGCGCGATCACGACGGCCACATTCCGGGTGGTAAGAAATGATCCTCAAGTCACCCTGACCGGCAAACAAAATACGGCAGGTGAAGCCTTTGCGGATGGAGCTGATATCGAGTATGACCCGGAAAATCTCATTGCAGTCAACGCCGTTAATGATAAGGCGGTCAGCGACACCTATTGGAAATGGCAGATTTCGGGCACTTCCGACGCGGATGTGGTCAAGATGGATCATACCGTTAACGAAAGCGGAAACAATGCAATTAACAGGGAGGATCTCTATCTGAAAACTCTGGGAATTGGCACAGTTACGCTAAAGGCCGGATTTAGCGGAAACTATTTGTATAAACCCGCGAAAGGGGCGATTACATTCCGTGTCGTTCCCAAGCAGGTCACAAGCCCCATCATTGAGGTGTTGAATGAGGATAACTTATATTACACAGGAGAAGAACGTAAGCCGGGTGTCAATGTATATTATGCAGAGGGAAAGCTCATTCCCAAAGATGAATATGAAGTGACCTATGATAATAATATTCATGTATCCACCGGTGACAGCAAAGCGAAGGTGATCATTAAGAGTAAGGAAGGCTCCCGGTATTCCATTGATGCGGAGAAGGAATTTGTGATAAAAGGAGTCCGCATGCGTGAGAAACCTGTGGCAGGCGCGATCACCTACGGGCAGACGCTTGGTGACAGCACGCTGACAGGCGGTGTGGCGGAATTCGAAGGTACTGTGGTGCCGGGAACTTTTGCATGGGCAGATTCTTCGGTGAAACCTTCTGTTTCCGACAGTGAAAGTACGGAATACGAGGTCATCTTTACACCGACTGATACGGATTATGCCCAGTACGGGATTGATAACTGCAAAGTGAAACTGACCGTAAACAAAGCGGATATTCCTGCCGGATCTGTGACTGCTCCGGTAGCGAAGACGGATCTTAGCTATAACGACCAGGCGCAGGAGCTGGTCGAGGCGGGTACAGTCTCGGGAAATATCGGTACGGTATACTATGCTGTGACCGACAGCACTGTGGAAGAGGCGCCGGAGTTTGACGGGACATCCACAGAGGCGGATAAGAATTGGAACACATCGCTCCCTGCTGCAAAGAATGCCGGAACCTATTATGTATGGTATAAGTCTGTTGGTGATGAAAACCATAATGATATCGAAGCTGCATTGGTTGGAAGTGTAACAATTGCTAAAGGAAAAAGTATAACAAATGCTCCAAAGGCAACAATGGATGATGTGCTCTATACGAATAAGAAAGTCAGTGATGTATCATTACCAGACAATTGGGATTGGGATGATATTGATAGAGATAAAGAACTAACTGTTGGAGTACCATTTACTGCAACAGCAATATATACAGGAACAGATAAAGCTAATTACGAAACAGAATGTCAGAGTGTAACTGTTACAATAACAAGAAATGCTTGTACACATCCAAATCTTTCAGAGCATAAGACTGAAGCGGTTGCGGCAACATGTACAACGGCGGGCAATAGAGAATATTATACATGTGCTGATTGTGGTGAGTGCTTCTCTGATAAAACAGGAACGACAGTTATTGAAGAAGGTTCAAAGAATATTGCCGCACTTGGACATTCCTTAACAAAGACGGATGCTAAGGCCGCAATATGCGAAACTGCAGGAAACAGCGAATATTATACATGTTCAAGATGCGGTAAGTATTTTTCTGACAAGGATGGAAAAACAGAGATAGCAAAGGATTCGTGGGTGATTGCAGCCAAGAAACATAATTATGGAACACCAACATATACATGGTCAGATGATAACAAGACATGTACAGCAGAAAAGGTATGTACAAGGTCAGGATGTACGGAAAATACAGAAGGTCATAAAGTAACAGAGACAGTCAATACTACAAGCAAAGTAACTAAAGCGGCAAGCTGTACTGCAAAGGGAACAACTACATATACAGCAACATTTACAAAAGAAGGTTTTGTAACACAGACAAAAGATGTAAATGACATTCCTGAACTTGGTCATAATTACAAGACACCTACATACACATGGAGTGAAGATGGAAAGACCTGCGAAGCGAAGGCTGTATGTGCAAATGATGAAACACATGTTGTTACAGAGAAGGCAACTGTATCAAGTGAAGTAACCAAAGCAGCAACATGTAAGGATAAGGGAACAACAACTTATTCGGCAACATTTACTAATTCATTGTTTAAGACACAGACAAAGGCTGTTGATGATATTGCAGTGCTTACAACACATACATGGGATAATGGAGTTATAACAACCGCACCGACATGTGAGACAAAGGGTGTTAAGACCTTTACATGTTCCGTATGTGGACAGACTAGAACTGAAGAGGTGGAAGCGCTTGGTCATACTCATACTCTTGTAAAAGTAGATGCCAAAGCAGCAACATGTAAGGCTGTTGGAAACATTGAATACTGGACTTGTAGTGGTTGTGGTAAGTACTTCTCAGACAGTAATGGTACTACAGAAATAGACAAAGAAGATATAGTTGTTGCAAAAGCAGCTCATACCCCTGCAACAGCAGTTAAAGAAAACGAAGTGGCTGCTACATGTGAAGAAGCGGGCTCATATGATGAAGTAATTAAATGTTCTGTTTGTGGTGAAGAAATAAGCAGAGAGAAAGTAACTGTTCCTGCAACCGGTCATGACTGGGGCGAATGGAAAACCATAAAATATCCTACCGAGACAGCGGAAGGCTTAGAAGAAAGAATCTGCAAGAACGATGTTTCACATACGGAAACAAGAAGCATTGAAAAACTTGAGAGTAAGCCGGTAATTGATGAGAAGGATAAACCGTCAGATGGAGAAAAACCTTCAACAAGTGATAAACCATCAACCGGTGGTACACCTGCTGTGACAGATAATGCAAATACTTCGGATACACCTGTAGCAACGGATAGTTCTAAATTAATAGAAACACCTGCTGCTAAAGACACAACGCTTACAGACGAAACTAATAAAGTGACATTTATTGTGACATCATCTTCAGGTGAAGAGCCTGCGGTAGAGTATAAAGCATTGGAAAGCACAACTGATAAAACAGTTACTATTCCTGATTCGGTAACAATAAATGGTATTACATATAAGATAACTGAAATTGCTGACGATGCGTTTGCAAACAACAAGACAGTTGAAAAGATAGTTATTGGCAACAACATTGAAACAATCGGTAATGGTGCATTTTCAGGATGTACCGCATTAAAGACGATCAGTTTACCGAACAGCGTTAAAGAAATCGGTGATGGCGCATTTAACGGATGTACTTCATTAAAGAAAGTAGCAATCCCTGACAGTGTAACAGAGATTGGAGTCGGAGCATTTAATGGATGTAAGAAGTTAACGTCTATGACTGTTGGAAAGAATGTCAAGAAAGTTGGTGACGGTGCGTTTGCTAACTGCACGTCAATAAAAACTGTGACACTTTCTGCAAAGACAACCACTCTTGGCAAGCAGGTATTTAAGGGCGATAAGAAGTTAAAGACAATTATAATTAAGAGCAAGAAATTAACTTCAAAGACAATTGCTAAGAATGCATTTAAAGGACTCGGTGATAAAGTGACCATCAAAGTTCCGAAAGGAAAGAAAGAAGCTTATACAAAACTCTTCAGAAAGAAAGGACTTTCCAAGAAAGTCATAATTAAATAATTAGCATATAAGATTTCATAAATTCTTATATATCCTCTTTGGGTGAAAACCCATAAGACCTCCGGTATCTGTGTAAGTTCGCAGATGCCGGAGGTTTGTTTTTAATAATATACCCTGTTTTTCTTACATTCTCTATGATCCTTGTTCATAGTTTTACTGAAATAATTTCCATTGCGTTCCTGCTGCTTTAGGAAGTTCATCAGACGCATATCATCGCCATCTACAAAATCTCTGTTAAGAACAGAAGCAACAACACCGCTGATGACAATCAGACTGTGAGTTCTTGCTTTATGATCCTCGGCTTTCTTTCTCTGCACAAGCTGCCTTTTTCAAATAATCTCTCATTGACAGACTTCCTGAATGCAGTATATTTTTTCTCGGGAATCGGAAGCTCCTTACCGTTTGACATGGTGACCTTAAAGCGGCTGATACTTGTGATATGGTGTGGGTTTACAAGGTGGCATTTGTGGCATCGCAGGAGAAATTCGGGGTATTCTTTTTCAAGGGTGGTGGTTGATACACTAACCCTGAATGCCCCACTGGTGGTATGGAGCATAGAGTGTCTTCCGTAATCAATGCTTTCAGCATAGATAATAGTATCCGGCAGCAGGTATAAATCTGCGGAGTCTGTGCCATGGAAGTATATTTGCTTGCTGTTTTCTGCCTGGGTTATTGGCATATAACCTTTATATACTTCATTAAAGTGTACCGGATAGATGTTGTCGGCTTCATGTTGGTGATAAAGATCAGATATATGGACGACAAGCATACGGGGAACAATTTCATTGTTTATCTTTCTCTCACACCATGTAATATGGATAATCTGATTCACGGTGATATGGTCGCCTTTAGGAAAATGAGTGGTAACAGGAAAAGACATCAGAACCTCACAGTATGAACTGTGGGTAGAAATATTATCAAGCCTGACATTTCCAAGGGTGAAGGTCAGGGAATGCTTTTCATCTGCCCAGGCGTTCAATACGGCTTGTCTACCTGAAAGAAACTGTCCGTTTGCAGGACCGTACCATAGTATTTTCTCGTCTACATGATCCAAAAAGGGCTGAATATCATTTTGATAGTATTTCTGTACAATATCATTTGTCAAATCAACTATTTCTTTTATGTTCATTAATCTTTCTCCTGGGTATATCTAATATACGGCTCATTAAATGGTTTCTTTTATGAAAGTATAACACTTGAAGAATAAGAAAACAAGTCATATAAAACAAATTATCGGTCATACACGACGGTAGTGTTGATTGCCGATTTTGTTTGTGATATAGTTTATTACAAAATATTCGTAATAAATGAATAATTATGATTGTGAACGTATGATTTAATGAATGTTGTTTATGCAGATGATTTTAAACCGGAAAGATTGATTGAGTCATTTTTGCATATTACAATAAATATTTTCAATATTTTATATTGAATAAAAGGGAGGTGTAAATTAGCAGGCAACAGTAGTAACAAACAGAATAAAGATGGAGGGGAAGTGTATGAAGTGTAGATATTTTAAGAAAATATTTAGCTTTGTGATTGCGGGTAGTATGGTATTGACATCATTTCCGGTGTCCGCAGCACCCGCATCAGAGACTGATCTGAAAGAACAGATGCGAAGTTCAGTAAGCGATGAAGACTACCCGAACGGTCTGGTAGGTTTTGGAGAAACACAGCTTACTGTAATAGAGGGAGAGAAAAAGACAATTACCGTTTTCAGACAGGGTAATACCGACAAGGAAGCAACGGTACGCTTCAAGGCTATTGATGTGTCGGCAGAATACGGCTCTGATTATCTGCTTACGGTTGTTCATTCAGGACTCAAGAAGGAACAGTTAGATGCCAACGAAAATGCTGTTCCATTGATGCAACAGTCTGTTGTAGCAGGAGATACAGCAGAGACCAGTGTTATTGTTGAAGATGAAGAGGCTAAGGATGCAGCTTCCGCTAATAAAGGAGATACAACATCAAAAACTTCTGCATCAAAAACTTCTAATTCAAAATCGGGTAAGAAAAGCGGTCTTCAGGCAGCGTATCAGGCTCAGATGAATGAAGAGGCACCAACTAATGATTGGACCGAGTCTAATCCTGAGACAACTCCGGATGAAGTCAAGGATACGATGACAGAAGGAAATGAACAGGCTCTTTCGTATTTCGAGAATGCAGAAGGACAAGAGAGTGTTATTACATTCAAGAAAGGCGAATATCAGAAGGATATTATTGTCGAAACATTAGATGATAGTAAGTCTGAATCTGAAGAGCAGTTCGTATTTGTACTTTGTGATGCTGAAGGCACTGAAATAGGTCCGGATTACAATGGATATTTCAATATTTCAGATGACGAAGAAGCAGTCGATAATGTTTTCGCAGTTAAGGATAAGGAGATTGTAGTCAGTCCTGATGAAGATACCGCTAAGGTTACGATCGTAAGGACTAACGGTATTGATCAGCTTGCATTTGTTACAGTCGGAACCAAATCAGTTGATGCAGTACCTAATGTGGACTATGAGTCGGTTGTTGAGGAGCTTATATTCCCGGCCGGAGTAACTGAGAAAACTGTTGAAGTACCGATAATTGGTGACAGAACTGCGGACAGACAGTTCTATGTCGGTATTAGTGAGGAAGGCGTTGTACGCGAGAAAGATAACTATGCTACACTTGTAACTATTTCTAAGTTTGCTGATTCAGTGGAAGCAGTAGTGGCTGAGGATAGTATCACAGCAGCAGGCGGGCCATATGATGTTAGCATTTCCAATAGAAATTGGTTCAGAAATTCGTGGGTTGCAGGTCCTATCGATCTTCGCCTTGCAGACAGTATTAAGGTGGAGTTCACGGTAAAAGGTCAGAGAATAACATATCACGAAGAAGGCAGTTGTAAGAATAAGCATACCGTAGCAGATTATCATCGTTCTAAGAAGGTTAATTTTGTGGTAGCTAAGAATCAGCAGACTTCAGACAGGGATATTCTTACAGGAGCATCAGCAACCTATAATTCTGAGAGTAATAATGGTTATTTGCAGTACACACGTGATATTGATAAAGAATTTAATAAGTGGAAAGATCTTAGTTCAGCTTATTTGTGGGTTGGTTCAAATCCTCAGGGCAGCAATGATAGTTCATCGGTTTTGATCAGCAGGATTACTGTTCATTATCCGGATTATACATTTATCATCAATAACAATTCGGATTATAATTATTATCAGGAGATTCGTTATACCGGTTCCACAACATCGGCTAAGAACGGAGATGATATTAATCTTGGTAAGGCATATTTTGACGGAGATTCAAAAAATATTAAGAAGACAACCGACAAGGGAAGTCTTAATTTAAATTATATGTATTCCGGCAAAAAGAATTCGGCAGGAATACCAGCTAGTGCCAATACCGTTTCTTTCAAGGGATATCGCTTGAAGAGAAAGAATTCAAGTAACAGTTGGTCGGAACCTGACATGTTAAGCGGCGGGCTTTCATATGAATTTATCAAGAAATACCGCGACAACTATATGTCTAACGGACATACCTTTGAGCTGACACCTGCGTTTGAAGTTAAGAGCGCAACTGTAGATTTCAGTAACGCTAATGCAAAGGTTGGCAATACGCAGAATGCTAAGGGGAATTACAAAGGTTATTCAAAGTCAGTTAATCTTAAGAAACTTGACACAATGTCGATTTCTGCATCTTCTAACAGCGGCTATGCCGTAGATGCTATAGGATTGAAGTCAAACGACAATAGATTCTCAACAAGCAATAAAGATATAGAAGGTAATGACAAATCTACATTTGTCACAGGACTTGGTAATACCGATTCCACAAAATATACTGCATTTATCAATTACGATACCGCTAAGGTTAAGGTAATGGCAGATCCTAAGATGAGGGATACGGATTCTGCTAAGCAGGGAATTGTTCTTTACATTGATGAGAATAAGAATGTATATAAGGCATCTCTTAGTAAGGAATTAGCAGGAGAGGATACAAAAGACAGTTTTGACATAGAAAAAGTCAACATGAATCAGACATATTCCTTGATCGGAACTGCACAGGAAGGTTATTCACCTGTTTGGAGAGATGGAACACTTGATGATAAGGAGACCGGTGAGGGGTATCCTGAAGCAAACAGCTCATATAAGTCATTTACTCCTGTACAGGGGAGTGTTCTTCCATACACTACAAAGATTTCTCTCGGAAGAGTTTACTACAGCTTCCAGCTGCAGCAGGAGGTGGGAGATCCGACAGATATTTACGGCTTTGTTAAGATACGAGATCGCTACATTCTTGGTAATGAAGTATTTGACAAGGGTATTAACGGAGCTAATGTAACTATCAATGGTAATCAGGTTCAAACTACCACTGGTGGAACTAATAAGAACAATAAGGATGACGGTTTCTTCCGTGTCAAAGACAATTCATTCTCGGTACTTAACTATTATCTGGTTAATGTTAATGCTTACGGTGAAGAGGGTTCTATCAATACCTCTTTCGTAATGAATCCGGGTATGGTTGGTAAATGTATCATAGATACAAAGGATGATCTGACAATATCTAATGCTAAGGTTTATCTTAAGGGTAAAGACGGCAAGTATGTTGAGCAGCAGATAACTCATGACGAGGAAGGAATGTACTCTGCTCTTAATAATGGTGACAGAGATATCCGAATTGAAATGCGTGCTGATAAGTCAGGCGTTTCAATGAAGAGCGCTAAGCTTCAGTTCTATGATGTTGATGGTAAGAAGCTTGATAAAGATGTGGCCGGAACATCATTCGGTGATGCTGATAACGGATATTTCAGGTTTGATTTTAATCCGAAGAAGCTCGAGATACCGACAGGTGCTACACTTAGAGTTGTATTTACCGATAATCAGGATCATGCATATCTTCAGAGAGAACTTGGAATGTCACTCTGTGAGTCAATAGGCAATCTTGATTTTGCTAACAGCTTTACATTTGGTGGAGCTAATACAGTTATCAAGATGGTAGGTAAGATTGATTCTGCATTTGACTTTGGTTGGAATGGTGATTTTGATGACACTTTGGGTGAGCATGTAGCAAATGATCCAACAACAGGAGACAAGGTCATTACAGTTGGTTTCAAAAAAGAAGTAATCAACAAGACAGAGAATCGCAGTAATATCCAGAAAGCGGCTGCTACACTCGCTGAAAAGGATCAGGCGATAGCTAACACTAATAAAGAGCTTTCTAAATGTAAGGATGCTGATAAGAAGAAAGAATTAAAAGAGAAGCTTGATAAAGCTAACAAAGAGAAGCAGGAAGCACAAAATAAGTACAAAGAAACCGCAAAGACCGCACAGGATCCTAAGAAGACACAGACAACTCTCGGTGGAAATGCCAATCTCAGTGTCGGATTCAGCTTCGTTATGGTATTTGGAAAAGAGTCTTCAGGAAAGAATGCAGGTAAGTTCTATTTCAAATCAATGACACTTACAGCGACAGTTGAAGGTGGATTTAACGCAACAGTTTCCTTTGCTACACCTATAGGTATTACTATCAACCTTGGTTTTGGTGCGGGCGGTAACGGTTCTGCAACATTTATTGTTGAACAGAGAAGGGATCAGCGTTATCCTGAGAAATATTATATAACAAGTCTTAAGAATTCTAACGGCAGCATTGATATATTTGATTGCAATATGAATAATGCAGAAAGGAAATTCGATGGCTACGGTGTCTTTGAACTTAATCCGTATATAACTATATCTCTGGGAGCCGGAGTTCTTGGCAAACTTATAGAGGTAACGGTTAGTGGTAAGGCTCAGTTTAATATGCAGTTCTACACTACAGCTAAAGAGAACAACGGTTCAGTTAATCTGTCTGCTGATCTTACCGTTAAGGTATTGATGATCACGCATACATGGAATCTTGCAAGCACCAATGTTAATCTCTTTGGTAACAGTGGAAGTGCATCACTTGGAAACAGTCAGAACTACTTGTATGAACCGGCAGATGTGATGCAGGCACAGGATATCGGTTATATGAAGGGTGGAACCAAGTGGAAATCAGGCAAGATCAGTGCTAAGAGTATTGATGAGAGCGAGGATGGTTATGTAGAGAAATCTATTGGTAATAAGATTGCTGAGAATCCTGATTTCAGAATGGTTAAACTTGGAGCAGAAAAGTATGTTGCAGTATTTACCAATGTAGATCCGGCAAGAGAAAATGCACTTAATGCTAAGGCGATTTACTACACAACATATAATAAAACTGATGGATGGTCTGAACCTAAGCTGATTGAAAATGACAAGACACTTGATCAGGATCCTAATATCTTTGATCTTGGAGATCGCGGTGCTGTTATTACATGGTCTTCAGCAGATAAGGTATTTACGGATGAGACAAGCAAGGTTGACATGCAGAATTCAATGAATCTCCACTGTGTATTCGTTGATAAATCAGGTAAGCTTTCAGATATTCAGAAGATAACCAAGACAACCACTGTTGCAGATGCGGGCAAATATGCTGACGCTACAGCGGATGTGGCAGCCAATGTTTCATACAACGATAAGTCTATGATAGTATATTATCAAAAGAAGGAGTATGAACCACAAGAAGACGGAAAAGAATATCTTGGTGATGTATTATTCCCATCCGTAACTGTAATGGCAGCAAGAACATATGATTTCACCTCTAATAAGTGGGATGATTCATATAAACGTACTGATTTAGCGAAACTTTCTGATGATGAATTTACTCAATATACAGCAGGTTTCTATGGACAGGAGTTCTTTGATTTCCTTCCACAGATCGAGTTAAATGAGCAGTTAGATGATAATGGATACTGGGCTGATAATAAAGAGCCTGAAATCAAAGTATTAAACGAAGCAGATGCTAATAAGGCACTTATTGTTGATACAGATGCTATGAGCTATAATGATCTTGGTGTATTTGCATATACAATTGATCGTGATGGCGATATGAATACTAATGCCGATAGAGATGTATATATGCAGATATATGACTTTACAAGCGACTCATTCATGCATCCGATTGTTGTAAACAATGATACTGTTGAGGATAAGAATGTACGTTTTGTCAGAGTGAAGAATACTACATTCCTGACATGGCTGCATAACGGAGATATTCAGGCACTTGATATGAGTAATATCATTCATAATTATAAGACACTCCTCAAGAAGGGAGAAGGCGACTATTACTACATTGATAAGACATTACCTGCTAACTGGAATACTACAGATGTTGATATGTATATTCCACCTATTACAATTGTAGAGGGTGAGAAGGCAGAAGCAGATAATGCAGTTAGTGCAATCAGTGATTTTGATGTACAGGCATCTGATGAGTTTGTATACTTCGTTTGGTCACAGATAGGCGCAAGCCTTAAAGAAGGCGTTGAAGAAGGCGGAGCTGAAGCATTAGATCCGGCAAATACTTTGACAGAATCACAGCTCTATACTGCAAGATATGATCTAACTAAGAATGTAAAAACCAAACCTGTACAGATAACAAGTAAGGTTGGTGCAAACTACAGCAGCGTAGCATTTGAGGTTGAAGGCGATAAGCTTATCGGTCTTGCATACAAGGCAGATTCGAAGATTGTTACACTTGAAGAGTACAATAAATCACTTGAAGAGAATAATCAAAACG
>CAMHMG010000047.1 GCA_946186175.1 uncultured Clostridia bacterium
CGCCCCAATAAATATTAGTTTCATACGCTTTCTCCTTTCAAATACACTTTTCAATGAATTTCGCAATTGCCTAACACTTTTCAATGAGTTTCGCAATTTCCTATCTTATTTTATGAGTTTAAATTTTCGGGCAAGCTTTGCAACAGTTGCCCCCTTTGGAAATGCCAACAGCATCTCTTCAGTATATCCCCCAAACTTTAACAAGCATACTATATATGTGCCAGCCGCAACTATTATAGCTATAACAGTTGATATTGCGTTACATACATATGCCCTTGCAACATTAGACAAAATAATATACATCAATTTATAAAACAGCCAGGATACCGCCCCCACCATTACTGCAGCAAAAAGAGGCATAAATATTGAGCTTTGCCATTCAATCTTATATCCAATATATTGCTTCACTTTCCAATAATTCATCACAACAATTATAAGAACGTAAAGAAGAGTAGCAATAATAAATGACACAATCCCAATATCAGTATATTTCAATAATATATATAAAAGTACTACATGAAAAACCAATGCTATGCTTGAGGAAAGAACCGGAAAATTGACCTTACCAACTCCCTGAAGCACTCCATTCAATACACTTGAAAAGCCATAAAATATAATAGCAATTCCTCCATACAGTAACAGTCCCGCTGCCTTACTCGTACTCGCTTTAGAAAGACTCGGATAAAGCATACTTATAATAGGTCTTCCAAGTATCATAAAACCCACTGCACATGGTATTGTAAGTATCATCGTAAGTTGAATTGCCTTACTGATGCTTTGTTTACAGCCATCCATATCCTTCACGCCGTGAGCAGCAGACACCCTTGGTATTATTGTTGATGCAACTGCTGCTGCCATCGCAATAGGTATATTGGCAAGTACAAGATAGTATCTGCTGTACAAGCCGTACTGTGCACCATAAGTCTTCTCATTAAACCCCTTACTCTCCATAATCGCATAGAACATCTTCATATCAAGCGTTCCGTTAATATTATATATAAACGAACTGAATATGATTGGCGTTGCTATCATAAGAAGCAGCTTGAATGCCTCCTTATAACTCATAAGCTTACCGGTAGAATCGGCGGCCATTCTTTCATTAAGATCGCTCTTTTCCCTGTTAAAAAGGATCATCATATATATAAGACCTGATAATACAGCCACTCCCGTGCCTACAGTACCACCGGCAGCACCATACATCTGACGATATTCTTCTTTACCTGAGGCAGTCGCAATATGCATAAATAAGACAGCCATTGAAATACTGAAGACAGCATTGAATATCTGTTCAACCACCTGCGATATTGAAGTTGGAACCATATTGCCATATGCCTGGAAGTATCCCCTGTAAACGCTTAAAAATCCTGACAGGAAAACAGTCGGTGCAAGTACTCGCAATGAAATAACCGCACTTGGAGAAACAAAACCGGGTGCACCAAAGAATGTTATTCCGGAAGCTATTATTCCGACTATTAAAACATAAAGCATAGATACATCAAATATACGTTTGACATTCCTGTACTCACCCTTCTCTATCTTCTCAGCCATGATCTTAGAAACAGCTTGTGGAATCGAAAAAGTTGCTATTAAAAGAATAAGATAATAAACCGTCTGCGCCATTCCGTAATAGCCATTACCTTCTTCTTCCAGAAGATTAGCAAACGGAATATTATAAATCATACCTATTAATTTTGATATTATACTTGCTGCTGCAAGTATTGTGGCCTGCATAGCAAAATTAGTCTTTCTTTTCTTCTTACTCATTCTAAACAGTTACTCCTGATTTGTCATTGCCTCTTCAAAGGACGAGTATCCATACATGTGGATAGTTTCATTCATTATACGATATGCCAGATTATCACCTTCCTTGACAATTCCGACAATAAATTGCCCATATAACTTAAGCATCTTATCACTATAAGTTCCCATCTCTCCTCTAAGATAAGTCTCATATGAAGTATCCCAAGGCATATCCTCACTTGTGTGGATTCTTCTGGCATGGCTGGCAAGACCGGGATATTCCTTTGCAAAAGCCTCCATCCAATCCACTTGAATCTTGATTATCTCCTCCATTATCCGTTTCTTCTCTGGAGGAATCACCGGAAAGCTGTCCTTAATCTTCTCCCACTCATCAGGAGAGGTACTTTCCTCCATCCTGCCATATTTCTCCATTATAGGATTCCAGCCTTTTTCAACCGAAAGTGAGAAATCAACAGCATATTGAACAAGCATCTCATAATTCCATGTAGTATACTGACTTGCTCTCATTATATGAAACGTTGGCCAGTCATCCTGGCACTCCGCTCTGCCACCCTCATTCTTCACTTCGTCAAAGGCAGCAAATTCCATCTTAGCTATCTCTTCAACAAGTTCTTCTTTCGACATTGTAAGAAATCTTGCGCGAAGCATCATATCCGAAGAGTAATGTTCTAAATAGCTGTCCATATAAAAACCGTCTTTACCCGGAATAGTTATCAGCTTAGCATTGCCAATATAATCCTGTCTCATTGCTTCAGTAAGTAATAAAGTCGCCAGCTGTTCAATCATCTCTTCCGCAGAGTTTTCACCCTGTGATTCAATATCTGCCACAGCTTTTCCATCAGCAATATTAATGAGTTCTCTGGCGGCTTCTACCGTTATCTTATCCACAAGCTCCGGAATCTCCTTCAATACCGAAAATCCTTCTGTACCCTTCATCAGCCATTTGTCATGAGGGGTATATTGCTTATTGAGAATATATGCTGCCTGTACCGCTCTCCTTAAACCTGTATGAAGCAACTGCATTGCCACAGAATTATCTCCCCTATTCTTCATTCTTGGATAATTGTACTGAGCATTCTGTCCAAATTCGGCCATTCTCTGACACAGCAACCTGATTGAAGTAACTCTGTCATAATACGAAGATATATACTCTCTTAATCGAATCAAAGTATTTTCTTTTGATTCTGAAGCTTTAAAAATCTCACCATTGCAAAATGCTGCAAGTCTATATTCAGGTATCATCAATATATTATCCGGAGATATTCGTCCTTTCTCTCTCCATTCAGCATAAGCTTCTTTACCCAAATAATAGCTGCAGAAATCATCTATATTGCAAACACCGACTCTACTTTTCCCGTGTTCTGTATTCTCTCTCTTATATCCACGAAAATCTGTTGGTAGTTCATCATATGCTTCCTGTAATGCTCCACCAATCTTATTATACAGATCATTCTCGAGCCATATATAGAATCCGGGACCCCAGTCATGATCCATGGAGAAGCCATCATCAAAGCCAAAGCAGTCACTTCCCTCTCCACACATACCGATGAGCATATCGCCAAGATATTCGGAATACTTCTCTTCAAGCATCGGTTTTCCAATATTCTCATAATAATCTTTATCAAGAGAAAGCCCCTTGACAAATACCGGCTTTCCTTCCAAAGCATTCTTATACTCACCGCTATAATCACGACCGCTTCTTCTTATAGCCGCATTAAGATATTGTAAAACTCTTCTGAAGAAGTCTGTCTCCCCAAGTGTAGTTCTTATTGCAGTAAGTGCTTCCTCATACAAAGCAATTGCGCTGTCGTACTCTCCGCGTCTTTCCATCAGCTGTCCCTTTGCAACTAATGCTGCTGCCAAATGAGTATCCGATTCTCCTAATTTATGAAATAAATCTATGGATTTGTCAGCATAATCCAATATCTCACGTTCTGTAACTCTATCTGCTTTTGAATCGCTATCACCACCATCCGGTGAAGGTTTTAATTGAAGACATGTATTGGCAAGATTAGCATATGTTACAGCACGCTCCCATTGCTTATCCGGGTATATAATATTAATTTCAAGTGCTTTTTGAAGGCTGTTATATGCTTCTTTGTAATCTCCCATCTCCTGATATAACAAACTCTCATTATTATAGAGACTTGCAAATCCAAAATCATTCTCCGGCAGCATCCTTTGATACATAGCTTCGACTTTATGATAGGTGTTAAGTGAGTCGGTTAATCTTCCTGCTGCCCTTAAACAATTAGCAATATTCAAAAATGTAGTAGCATGATGAACAGTATCATTAAGGCCAATCTGCTCAATAACCTGAAGAGCCTTTGCTGCATATTCCATTGCTTTCTCATACTGGCAGGTCTCCCTACAGAAACCGATCAATTCATTAAGTATGGAAACTAAAGCTCCACCATCACCGGTTTCCTCTGCTTCTTTGCACTTACCTTCCAAAAAAGGTATAACGTGCTCAATATCAGAACGACGCATCATATCATCTAATACATTAAAAACCTGATTCAAATCCATAAGCAATATCCTCTTTCTAATAGAATCAATCATACTATCAAAGGCTGCCCATCTGTGATGAACAGCCTGTATGTTACGAGCTGCTATAATTATCTTTTGTTATAATTAATGAGACAACCCTTTAATATTATTTCTCTTTCATCGTCTGTAAGATCTCCTAGATGGAAAGTAAGCTCTTTCATATCTTTATTAACGACATATGCCTTAATATCATCATTCTTGTCAGCTACTGATGATGCAACATTCGGGATAAAGATATAATCACCTATCTCAAAATCATAATCTTCCGGCATAAGGAATGGAAGCATTCCCCAGTTGATAAGATTCGAACGATAACGCTTTGTAGCATATTCCTTAGCTATATTAGCCCAGCCGCCAAGTACCTTCTGACATGATGCAGCCTGTTCTCTAGCTGAACCGTCTCCCGGTTTAACAGCAAATATTGTTGAGCCTACTCCTGTATTCTCCTTGCATACATCCGGATAAGTTTCTTTGATCTTACCCATGATCTCTTTCATCTCAGGATAGAACTCACCCATGCACTTTCCTTCTTCTCTGACCTTCTCAACTTCCTGAATCTCTTTAGCTCTGGCAACATATCCCGGATCCTTACGAGATAATGTAAACTCTGCAAGGCCTAAAGGATTAGATCTGTATGAAGATGTCTCACCTGATGGAATCAACTCATCTGTTGTAGTAACAGGGTCATGTATTACAGAAGCTACCTTTAATACAAGATTATCTGTAAGTGCAACCATCTCCGGCCAATCCTTGATGTTCGGTCCAAACTTAATCTCTACCGAAGGATCTGCCTTGCCTACACCATTATATATACGATTTTCATATATAGTCTTGTCAAAGAAATATTTCGGATTGCTGTAGTTAACATCAATATCTGTTGCTGCTGTAAGATATCCCTTATTGGCTGCAGTTGCCGCAATTGATCTAGCATCCATAAGTGCAACTGATGATATCTGCCCGTTCTGTACCTTAGAACCTTCTCTGTTCGGGAAGTTTCTGGTTGAATGACGGATAGAGAATGCATTATTAGCCGGAGTATCACCTGCTCCAAAGCAAGGACCGCAAAATGCTGTCTTAACAATCGCGCCGGTTGCCATAAGATCTGCAAGTCTTCCGTTCTTGGCAAGCTCCATATAAATAGGAGTAGACGCAGGATAAACTGATAAGGTGAACTCATCCGAACCAATGCTTGCGCCCTTAAGTATGTCAGCAGCAGCGCATATATTCTCAAAACCACCGCCTGCACAACCTGCGATTATTCCCTGATCCACATAAAGCTTTCCGTCTCTGACCTTATCTTTAAGAGTGAAATCAACCTTACCGTCAAGACTCACAAGAGCACGTTTCTCACAATCCTCTAATATATCCATCAGATTGGCATTAAGCTCCTCGATAGTATATGTATTACTTGGATGGAATGGCATCGCAATCATTGGCTTAACCTTAGAGAGATCTACATATACCACCCCGTCATAATATGCAACTGCTCCCGGATTAAGCTCTTTGTACTTATCTCCTCTACCGTGAATCTCGTAGAATTCCTTAATCTTATCATCTGTTCTCCAGATAGATGACAGACATGTCGTCTCAGTTGTCATTACATCCACACCGATTCTGTAATCAGCTGAAAGATTAGAAACACCGGGCCCAACAAATTCCATTACTTTATTCTTAACATAACCGTTAGCAAACACTTCACCTATAATGGCAAGCGCCACATCCTGAGGACCAACTCCTGCTTCCGGCTTACCATCTAAGTATATTGCAACAACACCCGGCATATTAACATCATAGGTCTGAGAAAGAAGCTGCTTAACAAGTTCTCCACCACCTTCTCCAACAGCCATAGTACCAAGCGCACCATAACGTGTATGCGAATCTGATCCTAATATCATTCCTCCACATTCTGCAAGCATCTCTCTTGCGAACTGGTGTATAACTGCCTGATGAGGAGGTACATATATTCCACCATACTTCTTAGCACAAGAGAGACCAAACATGTGATCATCCTCATTGATAGTTCCACCAACTGCACAAAGCGAATTATGACAATTAGTCAACACATATGGTATCGGAAACTTTGTAAGTCCTGATGCTCTTGCTGTCTGAATAATACCAACAAAGGTGATATCATGTGATGTAAGTTTATCAAACTTAATCTGAAGCTTATCCATATTCTCCGAAGTATTATGAGCTTTCAAAATACTATATGCGATTGTATTCTTAGCAGCATCCTCTTTGCTAATATCGCTTCCCGTTAATTGTTTCACCTGCTCCTTACTATCGGCACCATCTGCAATTAATTCAGTACCATTAACAAGGTAAGCACCACCTTCATATAATTGTATCACTTAACCATTCCTGCTGTACATTATATTAATACAGCTTTTCCTTTCATTGTAATAAATATAAATGAAATGTATAACTGTTACACTCATTCTAAAACAATTGTAAAACCCTTAAAACATACAGTTACACATAAACAAACTATAAAATAATATAACACAATAACAACATATTTTCAATAAATGTATATCAAAAAGTACTTATCTGTTGTATGAATACTTTGCTTTCTTTAACGTACGAAACATCTTTGAATCAGGACAATCATGTCCATAAAAGTCCTCAGTGCCCTTCAAAAAATAAGCATAAGATCCTCTGCTGTCATCCCATGTAACATCAACCCCATACCACTTTCCATCTAACTTTACCATGTTCCATGCATGGTTATCACCTTTGACATATACACACGGTATCTTCATCTCCATCAATATACGCTGAAAGGCCAATGCATATGACATACAAATCCCCCTGCCCTTTCGAAAAACATAATAAGGATTGTAATGCCTATTATCATAACTGGTATGGTCTGCAATATAGTCGTGAGCACCTTTGATCTTATTATATCTGCTTTGCCCCTTATACTTCTTAGCAATCTTCTTTGCCTGTTTTGAAATATACTTCTCCTGCTTCACAGTTGTAAGGTAATTAAACTGAAAAGACACTGACTCATTACCGGAATTATTAATACTAATACACATTCCTGAAATAATGCCGGTATAATACCCGTTCTTAAAACTTAATTCATCCAAAAAATCAGTATAATTATTCTTCTTATAATGTCGGAAGTCTCTCGAAATTCCGGAATAAGATATAGTTACATCTCCTTTATGAGCCTTCAGTATATCAGCTATGACCTTAAGTGCCTCTTGTCTGCCCTCGACAATGATAATATCATCAATTGATGACTCATCATACTCTTTCGAATATACATAACAATCCTGCGACAACACTAAATATGATAACAACACAAATATAACAATATAAAATCCCCGGATATTCATACGGAAAAACATAACACATCATCCTTCCTTAATCTTAATGTTCATCTTTTCCCATATCATATCACAGAGGGTGTTTCATAAAAATGCCACCCTACATTAGATTCTTTTCACCCCATTTCTTAAGCTCTAAAAGAATCGGCACAATAGAGCATAACTAAATGGATACAAGTAAACATAGTAAAAAACAGGTAATTGCAAAACTCTTAACCGGGTTTTGCAATTACCCATTATATTTTAATCCCAATTCTCTACTGTCTATCCTTCATCATCGCATTTATCGGATTAATATTCTTGCTCAGCTTATGTATATGATCTGTTTGATTCTTTGCGTAGTCTTTAAGCAGATTAAGCTCTTCATTTGAAAATCCTTTATTATATACAACCTTATATTCAGGCAATTCAAACTCAGCCATTCTTGTACTATCCTGAAACATAACATACAATGATTTTTTATCTTTTGTACCGGTCATAGAAGAAACGCTCATTTTAATCTCATCGTTCATATCAATCTCCATTCCGCCGCCTTTGACTTGACGGCACAAACAGTAATGATAATTCGCTCATTACTCAATCTTGCAAATTATAGAAATTTTTTATCTTTTCCTCAACACCGCTAATGCAGCATAATGCAGCACTTCAAAATGTTCAGGTGCAATACTATCAAGCAGCTTCCTATGTTCCTCATCCCATTTTGCCAGATCTTCCTCTGACAAGGATGCACCCACTCCTCTGCAAGCCCTCATCCTTCCATGCCAGGTTTCTTTTGTAAATGGAACTTTCAAATCATATTCCTCGTGATCTTCCATTTCAAAATAATCATAGACCACCTCAGGAATATCTATCGGATGTCTTGTCTCCCCCGCGCCCGTCCAACTCGGGCTGTATTTTCGTACCAGTTCTTCACTTGCACCGGCAATCCTATCCTCAAAAGGCAGCCAGGCCATATAAAGAATCAACAGCCTTCCGTCCTTCTTAAGAAATCTTGTAAGCTTGGGAATCACTCTTTCGTGATCGAAATACCAGAAACACTGGCATGCCGTAATAGCATCAAAGGTCTCATCAGGAAAATCAATGTCCTCTGTGGATACTGCCCGAAAATCAATGTTCATTCCCACACCCTTTGCAAGCAGTTTCGCCTGTTCAATCTGTTCCGGAGAAATATCGGTCCCTATCCAATCTGCCCCGAATCGATACATATTCCGCGGCAGAACTCCGGTACCGGTTCCCAGATCAAGAATCTTCTGCCCTTCAACACAAAGCCCTCTATCAACTATTTTCTTGTAAAACTCTTCGGGATAAATATCCCTGAATCTTGCATATTCCTTTGAAGTTCTGCCCCAGTCAAAAGCCTTTCCCGCATCAATTCTATCGTCAATTATTATCATATATTATGTCGTCCTTTTTTATTCCCTGAATCTGTTGTCTCATCAGTTATGCCTTTTACAGCTTCTCACAATTACTCATTAGGAAAAGTATGCAGAGCATATCAATCCTCTCCCACAAGATGTACTGTTATGAAATCATGCCCTGTAGCAGGCAGGAACTTTTCTATCAGATCAGATGTTTTAAGCTTCAGACTTGAAGTACAAACACATGGATGACATCCTATCTCTTCCCCGGCCAAAACATCCTCATCAATCAAGAGTTGAACATCATGATTTTCATCATTCATCAGTCCCATAATGCTTACAGCACCCGGTTCAATATCAAGGTATTTAAGCATATCATCAGGTTCTGCAAATGAAAGCCTCGCCGAATTAATCTGTGAAGACAACTCCTTAGTCTTAAACTTCTTATCTCCCGGCATCATAAGCATATAGAACTTTGTCTTCTGCCTGTTACAAAGAAACAAATTCTTACAGATCAACACTCCAAGAACGGCATCAATCTCATTACATGCCTCCATGTTATCTGCCGGTGCATGGTCCGTCCTCAAATATTCTATACCAAGGTTATCAAGAAAATCATACGTCCTGATTTCTCTAGGCAATCTTTCCTGCGTGTTCTCGGGTCTGCCATTAAATAATTGTATCTCCATTTTGTTCTTGTCCCTTTCTCATTTCCTCACTATAGTATTGCCCTGTTTTCCCGGCATAGTCAGGTCTGACAAATTCCGTCTTAAAACCTTCAAACAGTTAGTAAATTGTCATTATTACGCAATACATTATATTGCCTCAGGCAGAACAGGAATTCACGTCCCATAGTCCCAGGCAGCAGCATCACGGTCACTTCCTCCAAACGATAATTTCCATCATTCTGTTTGATATCAAAAACATCACTTATATATCCGCCGCTTTGTTCAACTCTTTCTTTAAGACTTGACAATTCCATAAATTGCCCAAAATGATCTCTGTCAGATTCAGATACATTCTCCTTTTCAAACACAGCAATTCGTTCGCTCATAGACAGATCATTGTCGTAACTTTCAAGATATTTGAATCTTCCAATAAGCGGAGTAATACTATCAGCTTCAATGTCCATAAGATGAACCACTTCAAATAAATGATTGAGCTCTCTTAACTTGGCATCCAATCGACTTCCTTCATCAGTCTCATCATTGATAGAAATATTATAAATCGAAGCTTTGATTATATGATATCCCTCACACTCAGCCACAACCTGTGCTTTAAAGCAATAGTAGTTACCGCTTCCGGTATAATATATTGTTTTTTTCTTCTTGTCTGACTTTTCTATCAGATCAGCAAATTCGCGGTACTTTGAAAGTAACGGTGATCCGGTATGATATATCCGTCTATCCACCTCATCAAGCTCCGGATAATCATCAAACACCTGCTCCATATAAGCTTTATTCATAAAAAGTGTTTTGAAATTAACACCGTCATCTACGACAACTTCTAAAGGAACGTCTGTTGCTCTTGCATTAAATGCAGCTGCTTCATAAAATTTGATCCATTGTAATTCCTGAACTTTGATATTCTTCTCTTCAAGGTGTTCAAACATATTATCAATAGGTTCAGGTTTTCCGTAATAATAACCCTGTATCTTCCCGCATCCGATCTCCTTGAAATAATCAAGCTGTTCTTGTGTTTCCACACCTTCCGCAAGGGTTTTGATTCCGAGATCCTTAGCCATTGTTATCATATATTTTACAATATCCTTTGACTTTTCGGTAAATGGTCTTATGAATCTCATATCAAGCTTAATCTCATCAAATTCATAATCCTTAAGCAGTGTAAGCGATGAGTATCCGCTTCCGAAATCGTCCATCCACACCTCATATCCGGCATTTCGGAATCTGTCAATAACACTTCGCATCAATCCTTCATCTTCTGCCAGTATGCTTTCTGTAATCTCTATATGTATATAGTCTTTCGAAATATTATATTTCTCTACATATTTCTCAACAACATCAAGCATGTCACACATAATAAAATCAAGTCTTGAAAAGTTAACTGATATAGGTACTACAGGAAGACCTGTTTCTATCCTGTCATGAATGGTCTTACATACGTCCTCGACCACATAACAGTCAAGTTTGTGAATAAGTCTGTTTTTTTCCAGTACCCCAATGAAAAGGTCCGGAACCAGAAATCCCACCTCGTCATCAATCCATCTTACCAAAGATTCCGCACCGCATAATTCTCCGGTAAGAGTATTGATAACCGGTTGATAATATACTTTGATCCACTGATTATCCAATGCGTCATCCAATCTTCTTACTATGTATTCCGACAATCTCATTTTCGCAACAAATTCATCAGAATATTCAACTATATCAACCTTCGAATCATATTTGATATAGTCACAAGCAACTTTAGCAAGTGAAAGAGAGGATTCAAAATCAAACTCATCAGATGGTGTAAATTTATAAAGACCGCATTTACCTATAATGTTATATACGGAACCATAGCTCTCCTTAAAAGCCTCCATAACCTGTCCGGTCTTCTCCATCACTCCTTCATACTGAGTACACACTGCAAAATGATCGTCTGAAATTCTGGATACAAAAGTTCTACCAAAAATATTGCCCAGAATATCAGCTATGCTTCTAAGACATTGATCACCCTCTGTAACTCCCTTATTAATATTAAGAAATTTAAAATTAACAAAATTGTAATATGCAATGACATATTCAACTGGTTCTTTATTAGATAACAGCTTTATTCTTCTGTTGACATATCTTTTGAACTTGCTCTTACCGTAAAGACCTGTAATGGAATCTATATCTTCATCTCCATTATCAATCTCACGATTAACCAGTACGCAATAAAACAGATCACCTTCTTCCTCATCATGAACTATCGTCCAGTTATTAACTATGTTTCTTTTGTTACCTGACTTTGTCTCAACAACAAAGAAAACATGACCTGTATTTCTATGTAATTCATTAACCTGAAAATCAATCTCTTCTCTCACTCCGTCATATTGTGCTGCCCCTACCATCCCTTTGAAGCTGCCATCAACATATCGCAAAAAATCTTCTTCATCCACACAGTCATATATTTTGAACATATTATGGTTCACAAAAAGAAGCTTATTAGACTCATCTGCACGATATGCAAATATTCCGCTTGACATTCTTTCTACAAACATCTGTAACATCTTACTGTCTTGTGAAAATTCATCCCCCATATAATTCACCCCGCAAATACATCAAACATCAAAACCCGAAATAATTATAACTGTTCATATCACTTAAAATTGCCTGTCTCTTAATAGTTACAGTTTAACATATTGACTCACTAAATGAAACTATATAATTCATGTTTTTTCACGTCGACTGCGCCTTTATGTTTTCGTGCGCAAAATATCCGCTTTTGCACATTTATAAGACTTATTTCAAACCCTTCAATCAACTCAAATCCGGCGTCCTCGACAAATATCTTTTCAATCTCCTCCAAATGATAATCGGAAAAAAATCTGCCCAACCTCTCCTCTTCCTTATCACCGTATTTGAATGACGCATACATTACTCCGCCAGGCTTCAATGCTCTGTAAAGTTTACTCAATACTTCCGGCAATTCCTGTTTGGGTAGATGAAGTAACGAGGCGCAAGCCCACACACCATCGAACATTTCTTTGTAATCCAGATCCTTAAACTTCATGCAATCAACGGGTTGTCCAATGTAATCTGATGCCGCCATGCACAGCTCTTCCGATCCGTCGAACGCACACACTTTGAAACCTTTTTTCAAAAAATACAGGCTATCTCTTCCGCTTCCGCAGCCTGCATCAAGAATATACGCTTCCGGCTCCAATAGTATGATGAATTGATCCTGGCAATAGTGCATATCCGCATCAACTGTTCTTCTGATAAATTCTTCAGCATTTTGATTGTAATAATCTAATGTTTTATCATTCATAAATATAAAGTCCTCTAAATATTAGCTTGCGTTAAGTTCTTATTCATTGTCCTGTCTAATAATTTGCTAGAAACTCTCTTTTTTCACCATTTCGTCTTTTGTGCTTCCATAATCATCTTCTCATTAGTACACCATTTACCCGATTGATGAATCGCAAATGCATTCTTTCCAAGAGCCATTGCCGCAACTCCGTAATCCTAGGTAACTACAATATCATTCGCATCTTTGTCAAGCATACCTATCAAAGCAAAATCACCAGCATCCGCTCCGGCACCAATAACTTTCACATCATTGTAATCAGATGCGAGTACATGGTTAGTGTCACAAAGAAGTGTCACCGAATATTATATTGTATTGCCAGTTGCTCAACGATACAAACCACAGGACACGCATCAGCCTCTACATAAATCTTCATCTAAACTCCATCAACTCTAAATATAGTAATTATAAATGTAAAATAACCACCCAGTCAACCCAGGTGATTACACAACAAAACCATATTCTATAGGATATAAATCTCATCCCACCGATCTTCTTGCATCCATTCATCATCAATAGAAATATCATTAGCGTTTTCTGCAATAGCATATAATCTTTCTCTATTTTCTTGTAAAAACTTTTTGAAATCATTCACACTCTTAACTGAATCCATGTATGCTCCTTTCAAATAAACAAGACTACTATAATATTTTAATCACTTTTCTATTCTGCCTATTGTAGCATGTATATATAATTATATAAAAATCCAAGCCTGTTACTATTATGACCTTAGCATACATCTTTTATTAACCAATATAAATTCCTACCTGTCTCTCTTCCAAAAACATGCATCGAATTTGTATATAAAACTTTCTTTCCTCCGCCAGTTTCTTTTTGCTCAAATACAAAATCACAAACGTCATCAAATCTATAATTATATGGTGTTGTACTCAATAACTCTTGTATCTTTCTCTTGATCGCATCTCTTTCTTTCATCCTTACCCTTACATCATCCAGAGAAATAGGCTTGGACCTTTCTGCTATTATTCTTCTTCGCTCTTTATGACTCGGATTACTAAATCCCTGCATAGCAATTTCAATATTATCTGCACGAACAATAATCAAATCTGTCGTTCCAATGACCTTATAATAATCTATTACAGATTGAAAGCCTTTATCTTTGGATATAATGGCTATTTCTTTTTCGCCTTTGGCATGTAATTCTCCAACCTCAGTGCATATGTATCTATCAAGAAAATCTTTCCCCTTTCTCAGCAACGGAATTACAGAGAACTTACACCCCGACGAAATAATAACATCCATCTGTTCCTTTCTGATACTATTACACGATTCCGAATAAAAGATAATAAGTGTATCTATTGTAGAAAGCAGATCCAAACCTGATATAATACCTTTCAAATTGACATTCTCATAATCGACAACAAATGCACTCATAGCCAACCTCCTATAATAAATGTTTATTATAAAATATTAGCGCTTATATAAGATATTGTCATTGGACAGATAGTCCAATTGTAAGTGGTATACTATTTTCCATAGAAAGTGGCAAATAAATTTCCATAGTTTTCAATCAAATATTATTCCGTGATATACTTTGTCACGGAGGTGAAGAAAGGATGATTGATTGGATGAATTATGGAAAAATCCAAGAATACAAAAGAAACGGACTCAAAAAGAGTCAGGCCGCAAGAAGATTGGGGGTTGATTACAAAACTATTCTAAAATACTGGGATATGACTCCAGCACAGTACACAGAAGTTGAACAAGCTTCTAAGAAACGCAGAAAGAAAGCGGATGAATACAAAGATTTTGTGGTGGAATGCCTAGAAAAGTATCCGGATATGTCAGCAGCTCAGGTCTATGACTGGATTAAGGAAAGAACCTGTCTGGAAACCTTGGATTTCCAAAAACGTGCATTTCGGAAATATGTTCAGGAAATACGTAAAGAATACGGGATTACCAAGCCTGTATTCACAAGGGATTATGAAGCCGTGGACGAGCTTCCAAAGGGACAACAGGCACCAATGTGGTCAAAATAGCGTCAACTTAAGATAGATATACCTGATATAATATGTATATGTCAAGTATCCAGACATGCAATTTCTTATATAAGAAGAGATACTTAGTAATTGTTTACTAATGTATATAATAAAATGAGCGCACTTAATAAACCATTCATTAAGAATGTTTAAATTAAGTCAGTAATATCTTAATTATACAGTTGCTTTATTGTTCCTGAAGTGTTTACGTTTTCTTTCGATACGTGGACGTTTCTGTTTTCTGCCGGGTTGGATCTGCGATTTCCTTTTTAAAGCGTCATTAAATATTTGATCTATAGATGAAAGATCACATACACCTGCAAGAATTTTGGGAAATATTTTTTTTATACGTCCAATGATAAACGTACGGTTTGCTTGATATCTATATTTGTTTGTAGCATTTGCTGTTTTATCAATAGTTTCATCCGCATCATTTTTTATTAGGGCGGAAAGATTGGATATTAGCAGATTGATGAAGAATTCCTGTTTAATGGAATTGCTCGTGGCACCATTGAATTCTTCGAGGTATACACGATATTTGAGTTCGTAATATTTTGATTCGATAGGCCAGCGCA
>CAMHMG010000048.1 GCA_946186175.1 uncultured Clostridia bacterium
TAATGTTTGTATGTATGTTGATGAACTTGATGGAAAACCCATTGGAGGTGGGGACAGAGATACTTTGTTCCGGTTACGTGATGCGCTTTATCAAGAAATTTGTGATGCGACAGAATGATTGATATTGTGGTATGAAAGAGAGGCGCTGTCTATGGCATTGACAGTTGGTAATTTATATAAGGAATCAGAAAAATATAAAATGAAGCTTCTTGCTGGTGATGGAGGAATGGCTAATCTTGTGAGCTGGATACATATTGTAGAAACAGTGGATGGAGCAGGATTTCTTCATGGAAACGAGATAGTGATAACTGAGGGTACCATATGCAGAACGGAAGAAGATCTGATGAAATATATGGAAGAGGTGTATATACGAAAAGCAAGTGCGGTTATTATTAATACGGGAATGTTTATTATGGAGATTCCTTCTACTGTGATTCTTTTTTGTAATGAAAAGAAGCTTCCTCTGTTTACAGTACCATGGGAGATTCCTCTTGTTGATCTAACCACGGATTTTTGTAAAAGGATAGTAGAACATGTGGCAAGGCAGGATAGTATAGCCACAACATTTAAAAATCTTATATTTCATGTTGGCGATGAGCATATGCTTGTAAATCAGATGGAGAGATACGGCTACATGCATGACAGCACTATGGCTATTGTATGTATTTCGTTGGAAGGAGAATGGGAAAGTAGTGAAGTCTCCGATGAAAGCAGGAAAATTAAATATATTGCAGAGCATTCAGCAAAGAGAACAAAGGATCAGTATATTTCTTTTGAATATCAGGATAAAAGAATAGTTGTACTTTTCGATTATAGTGATGCGGAAGTTGAGGCATATACAGATACTTTGTTTAAGACTCTATCTGCTAACAGGCTGGTCCCATATATTTATATTGGTGTTGGGGATAATATGAGGGGGCTTGAGGCTCAGGATAATAATTTTATGAGAGCGTTTGTTGCTTGTAGAATAGGCATAAAAAGAAACGAGCATGTATTAAGCTATAAGGAACTAGGGTTATATAAATTATTAGTCAATGTTAAGAATAATGAAGTATTATATGAGATGTACCAAAGTACTTTGGGCAAGCTTGAAGAGCATGACCGTGAAAATGGTACAAAGTATAGGCATTTTTTAGATGCATATATAGAGTGTGACGGCAATACAGGAAAAGTAAGTGAAGCGTTATATATTCATAGAAATACGGTAAATAATTACATAAAAAAGGTTGAAGAAATTCTTGGTATAGACATTATGTCGTGGGAAAACAGGGCATTGCTTTATACATCTTATTGCATCAGAAACATTCTTTGATTGTGCACTTGCACAAGATTTAATGTTTGATGAACTATTGCAATATGACTATTATGATGGTATAGTCTGCATATTGAAAGAAACGGGCAAAGATGTCAAACAGAAATTGACATTTTTGCCCGTTGTTATTTATAAGTACTAATTTGCATTCGGTAAAGAATTGTTTTACTAATGAATTGGAGGTAGATAATATGGCATTTCAGGTATTGATGCCTCGCAAAACCCTTATTGGCAAAGACGCCTTAAAGCTTGCGGGAAAAGACATAAAAGAATTAGGCAGTAAGGCACTAATTGTATCTGGCAGAATAGTTGAAAGAAATGGAATTGTTGATTGGTTAAAACAGGTTCTTGAAACTGAAAAAATAGATTATACAGTGTTCACAGATATTGTTGGAGAGCCTGATGATATAATGGTTGGTAATGCAAAGGAAGTATATGATAGTGAAAACTGTGATATGGTAATAGGCATTGGAGGTGGAAGCCCTCAGGATTCGGCTAAGGCTGTGTCGGCTTTGTCAGGATATGTTCCTATAGTATTGATTCCTACGACAGCAGGTTCGGGATCGGAGGCAACAAAGTTCTATTGTGTAACAGAAACTTCAACAAATACAAAAAAATTAATAACAGATGAGAGGATTATTCCAAGTCTTGCGATTATTGATCCTTCACTGTCTGTTACAGCACCAAAGTCAGTTACAGCAGCGACAGGAATGGATGCACTCACTCATGCAGTGGAGGCGTATACTTCGAGAAAGGCAACTCCGTATACTGATAGTCATGCACTTTCTGCAATAAAGAAAATATTTGAATATCTTCCAAGGGCCTATGAGTCTGGAGATGATATTGAAGCAAGAACACAGATGGCATACGCAGCTTATGAAGCGGGAGTTTGTATTAATAATGCAAGCGTTACTCTTGTTCATGGTATGAGCAGGCCGATTGGGGCACTTTTTCATGTACCCCATGGTATATCAAATGCAATGTTGATTGATAAATGTTTGTCTTTTGCGAAAGAGGGATGTATGGAGAGGTTTGCAGATATTGGAAGAATATTGGGAGCACAGGGAAATGATAAAGAGTGTACAGACAGCTTCTTCATTTATCTCAAGGATTTAATCAAAACCATAGAGATTCCTACCCTTTCAGAGTATGGTCTGGATCGGGAGTGTTACTTTAATAATATTGGAAAGATGACAGAGGATGCGCTGGCAAGTGGCAGCCCGGCGAATACGATACGAGAAATTACCGGAAAAGATATTGAAAATTTGTACAGACAGCTATGGGAGATATCGTAATTTAACAATGGATTGAAGCAAAGGGGCTTTTACCAAGTGGTAGAAGCCCCTTTTCCATGAATAGACAGGAGGTGGCTGTAATGCAAAAATATGTGATAACAATTGCCAGAGGTTTTGGCAGTGGAGGAAAAGAGATAGGTGTAAAGCTTGGACAACGGCTGGGGATTCCGTGCTACGAGCAGCAGATACTAAGGATGGCATCAGAATCAAGCGGCATTAACGAAGCACTGTTCAATCTTGCAGATGAGAAATTGGATAAGGGTGGAAGACTTAAGGGGCTTCCGTTCAATTATATTGTGGAACCATCGGATAAACGTTTTACTTCTAATAACAATCTCTTTAATATTCAGAGTGATATTATTAGAAAATTGGCAGATAACAGCTCTTTTATTGTTATTGGAAAATGTGCAGATTATGTACTCAAGGATTATTGCAATGTGGCCAGTTTTTATATAGAAGCTCCCAGAGCAGATTGTGTAGCATCAATTGTCAAGAAAATGGGAGTCACAGAAGAGGAAGCTCACAGGCTGATTGCAAAGACGGATAAATATAGGGCAGACTATTATAAGTATTATACCAAAGGAAATTATTGGACGAATCCTGTTAATTATGACATGACACTTAATAGTGCAAGAGTTGGAAGAGACAGATGTGTAGATGTCATAGAAAATTATATCAAGGTGAAATTCGGATTGTAGCATATGTACTGCAAAACGAATTACATATATGAAGCAAATTTTATAATGGAATATACTAAAAAGGAGGACAAAATTATGAGAAGGAAAATAAGGAAAACAATTGCATTATTAACAACATTAACAATAGGAATGGGAATGCTTACAGGATGCGGAGCTGATTCTGCAGGTGAACAGGGGCAGGAGTCATCTTCGGGCAGTCCGGTAGAGGTTGAGGGTGATTTTGACGGTAGTGTATCAATTGCGGGTATAGCACCTCTTACAGGAAGCTTTGCAAGCTGGGGCGAAGGAGCGATAAATGCATATAACCTTGCTATCAAGGAGGTAAATGAAGCCGGCGGTGTAAAGATTGATGGTAAATCGTACAAACTGGAATCTGCTGTTTTTGCTGATGATAAATCAGATGCTACAGAGGCTGCAAGTGCTTATAACAATTGTGCGTCATATGATGTTAGTGCTGTTATAGGATCTTGTTCATCAAGCTGTACTTTGTCATTTGTTGAGACAGCACAAGAAAGCGGAATGTTGGTAATTACTCCGTATTCAACAAATGCAACCATTTGTAAAACTGGTGATTATATTTTCAGAGAATGTTTTTCAGATGCAAATCAGGGTCCTACATTGGCAAAAATGGCAACTGATGAATTTAAAGCAACTAATATAGCGATTGTAGCAGCTGAAGATTCAGACTACTGCGCAGGTCTTGCTGAAGCAATGGAAGGAGCATTGGATAGTACAGATGGTGTGACATATGAGCATTATGGCTGTGTTACTACAGATACAGATTATACGGCACAGATTTCTAAAGCAATAGAGCAGGGTGCAGAAGTTATCATTTACCCTAATAACTATGATACGGTTCCGAACTTTGTACAGCAGGCTAGAGATGCGGGTTTTGATGGTCCTATTCTTGGCGGTGATGCATGGGATGGTACGGATGTTACAGGATATGAGGATAAGTTTAATAATTGTTATTATCTTGCGCATGTTGATCTGTCTGCCGATACTGATGCTGTTAAGAATTATGTAAGTGCATACAAGGAAGAGTACGGAAGTGATAGTGGATTAAATGCAGTATCTTCACTTTATTATGATTCAATAAAGATGTTAGTACAGGCAATGGAAGAGGCAGGAAGTACAGATCCTTCTGTAATTAAGGATGCATTATTAAATATCACATATGAGAGTATGGGTGGAACAATTACTTATGATGAAAATGGAGATGCAGTTAAGCCGTTTACAATTGAAACGTTTGAAAACGGAGAACTGAAATATTATGGAAGCTTTTAAATAGAGTTAATAATATGATAATAAGTCAGGGCAGATATTGTTATCAGTAACTGCCCTTGACTTGTTAAGAGATGGAGATGAGAGCAGATGACAAAATTAATACAGAGTTTAATGTATGGTTTAAATCTTGGTTCTATTTATGCACTTACAGCTCTCGGTTATACCATGGTTTATGGAATAATCAGAATGATAAATTTTGCTCATGGTGATTTTATCATGGTTGGTGGTTTTACACTGTTCTATACTATTCCGGTAATGAAAAACATGGGTCTGCCATTATGGTTTGCGGTTGTGGTTGCCATAGGTGTGTGTGTCGTAGTTGGTGTACTTACAGAACAGATTGCTTATAAGCCGGTAAGAGGACAGGGTTCTACCACTGCTCTCATTACTGCATTAGGAATGAGTCTTGTTTTAGAAAATGGTGCTTTGGTGTTGTTTGGTTCGGCACCACGTAATGTACCGCCGATGTTTAGTCTTCCAACGATTGAATTATTAGGAGCATCAATACCGGGACAGACATTATTGACATTGGCAATTGGAATAATTGTAATGGTCATTCTTTCATTCTTTATAAAATATACCAAGCTTGGTAAAGCAATGCGGGCTGTCCCTGAGGATAAGGTGGCATCAACACTCGTAGGTATAAATGTTAATAAAATTATTACTATAACATTTGCAATAGGATCGGGATTAGCGGCAATTGCGTCAATGATGTATACCACATCTTATGTCAGTATTAAGAATGAATTGGGAATAAGCTTGGGACTTAAAGCGTTTGTAGCAGCAGTTTTAGGAGGAATAGGCAGTGTGGCGGGAGCAATGATAGGCGGATTGCTGCTTGGTATAGTTGAGATTTTAGTTAAGGTATATATGTTGCCCGGAACCTACGAAGCTGTTACATACCTGATATTGATAGTAGTATTACTTGTGCGCCCCACCGGACTTTTGGGTAAAGCAGTCAGTGAAAAAGTATAATAGAAAGGAAGTGGGAATATGCCTAAGATAATGAAAAAGAAATATATAATTAATATTATAGCTGTGGCAATGGTATTCCTGCTCCTGTGTCTGCTTTTTGATACAGGACTGCTTGGAAGAAAAGCAGCGTATTTTAACGGTCTGGTTACAATTGGTATGTTTTATACAATTATTGTGTGTTCATTAAATCTTCTGACCGGATATATGGGAGAGTTTTCCTTAGGACATGCAGGTTTTATGTCTATTGGAGCCTATACATCTGCAATAGCCACAACATTGATTTCAGACCACGCAGAATTACCTAATATAGTTTTATACTTGTTGGCAATTGTGATAGGTGGTCTTGCTGCCGCAATTGTAGGTGTGCTGGTAGGAATTCCTGCTTTAAGGTTAAGTGGTGATTATCTGTGTATTGTAACGGTTGCTGTTGCGGAAATCGTAAGAGTAATCCTAAGTAATTTCGGTATCCCTGCAATAACCGGAAGTGCCACATTTGGTAAATCCTTTGCAGGAATTGCTAAGGTCTCAGATTATCATTATGTATTTATTACTATGGTAATATGTATTACCGTTATGTATTGCTATATCAGATCTCGTTATGGAAGAGCATTGATCTCAATTAGGGAAGACAGAATAGCTGCAGCAGCATCAGGAATTAATGTTACGAAAACTAAAGTGATGACATTTACTATTTCTGCCGCATTTGCAGGTGTGGCAGGAGCAATATATGCTCATTATATTACTACATTAGTACCTACATATTTTAATTTTTCAAAATCTTCAGAATTTCTTGCGATAGTAATACTAGGTGGAAGTGGTTCTATGACAGGTTCTATAGTTGCTGCACCGATATTGTCTGCGTTACCACAGTTGATTTCATATGTATTTCCGGAATTTGCAAGTTATCGAATGTTGATTTATGCAATCGTACTTGTTGTTGTAATGATATTTAAGCCATCCGGATTGTTTGGCGGTAAAGAATTTTCATTACCAAATTTGTTGTTGGATAGAAACTATAGAAAGAAGAAAGTCTCTTTGGATGAAAATAAGGCGTGAGATTGATTCAGATATGATATGAAAAGAACTGGAATAGAAGGTGATGTATATGAAACAGGAAGATACGCCGGTATTAGAAACAAAAAGTCTTGGAATTCAATTTGGAGGTCTTAAGGCTGTAAATGATGTTAATATCGAAATATACAAAGGCGAATTAATAGGACTTATCGGACCTAATGGTGCCGGGAAAACAACTATATTTAATCTGATTACAGGCATATACACTCCTACAACAGGTAGTTACCTTTTGTGTGGAGAGAGAATGAATGGCTTAAAAACACATCAGGTCGTAAATGCAGGGATAGCAAGAACATTTCAAAATATAAGATTGTTTAAGAAAATGACAGTACTTGATAATGTACGGGTCGCATTTAACAAAAATATGAAGGCTAATCTTTTACAATCAATTTTCAGAACGCCATACTATTGGAAAGAGGAGGCAGACACTACAGCTAAAGCTATGGATTTACTAAAACTTTTCAAACTGGATGGGTTCGCTGATCAGTATGCCGAGAATCTTCCGTATGGTAAACAACGCCTTTTAGAAATTGCCAGAGCACTTGCTACGGATATGAAGCTGCTTCTTTTGGATGAGCCCGCGGCGGGAATGAATCCGGTGGAAACTGCTGAATTAAAAGAGTCTATAAAAATGCTCAGAGAAAAATTTGGGATTCCTATTCTTCTGATCGAGCATGATATGAGTCTGGTCATGAGCATATGTGAGCGTATTTATGTTCTTAATTTTGGCGAGATTCTTGCATCGGGAACACCTGACGAGATAGCATCTAATAAGGATGTGATAGAAGCATATCTGGGAAAAGAGGATGAAGGTGGTGAGGTCTGATGTTAAAGGTTAGTAATCTTAATGTTCATTATGGTGTAATACATGCAATAGAAGATGTCAGCGTGGAAGTAAACGATGGAGAAATTGTAACACTTATTGGTGCTAACGGTGCAGGCAAAACAACAATATTACATACTATCACCGGTTTAAAAAAAGCAACAAGCGGTAATGTGGTATTTGATAATGTTGATCTGTTAAAGGAGGAACCAAGTAAGATTGTAACACATGGAGTTGCCCATGTTCCTGAAGGAAGGCATGTCTTTGTTGATATGACGGTTCGGGAAAATATTGAGATGGGTGCCTATATGTATAAGAAGAAAGATAAGGATAAGATGATTGCAAAGATGGATGAGGTATTCATTAAATTTCCAAGGCTAAAGGAACGCCAGAATCAATTGGCAGGAACTCTTTCAGGTGGAGAACAGCAAATGCTTGCAGTCGGAAGAGCATTGATGTCTGATCCCCAAATAATACTTATGGATGAACCATCAATGGGATTATCTCCGCTTCTTGTACAGGAAATTTTTTCGATAATAAAAGAGGTGAATCAACAGGGAATTACGGTACTGCTTGTAGAACAAAATGCGAAGATGGCTCTTAAGGTTGCAAATAGGGCATATGTGTTAGAAACTGGAAAAATCAAGCTGTCAGGTGATGCGGATGAACTTCTTAATAATGATGAAGTAAGAAAAGCATATCTGGGTGCATAAAAATATTTTCGTTATGGTTAAAATTGTAAGAATTATAGAATATCAAAAAAGAGGAGATGTATTAGAATGACAGGTCAGGAAATTGTTGATACTCAAAAGAATTATTATTTGCAGTCATGGGCAAAGCAAAGGGATGTGAATCCTATTCCAATCGAAAAGGCTGAAGGAATATACATGTGGGATTATGACGGAAACCGATATACGGATATGTCTTCTACACAGGTGAATGTTAATCTTGGATATGGGAATGAAGATATTAATAATGCTTTAAAAGAGCAGATTGATAAATATGCATGGATGGGACCGGGGTATGGAGTAGAATCCAGAGCAAAGTTGGCAAAAATGATTGTGGATCTTATGCCGGATAATATGGGAAAAGTATTTTTTACAAACGGTGGTGCAGATGCCAATGAAAACGCAATAAAAATGGCCAGAATGTACACCGGACGTTACAAAGTTATGAGCCGATATAGAAGTTATCACGGTTCAACCTTTGGAGCGGGAAATGCAACCGGCGAACCAAGGCGTTTTCCGTTGGAGCCTGGTATTCCCGGTTTTATAAAATTTTTTGATCCCTACATTTATAGAGAAAGTATTGAATTTGATTCTGAGGAGGAGGCAACAGATTTTTATATTAGAAAGTTACGCGAGCAGATTATATATGAAGGACGTGACCAGATAGCGGCGATTATCCTTGAGACAATTACAGGAACGAATGGAATTATTATACCGCCCAAGGGATATCTAAAGGGTGTTAGAAAACTGTGTGATGAATTTGGAATCATCATGATATGTGATGAGGTTATGGCAGGCTGGTGCAGAACAGGCAAAATGTTTGCGTTTATGAATTTTGATGTAAAACCTGATATTGTCACATTTGCAAAAGGAGTAACATGCGGATATATTCAGCTTGGCGGTGTTTGTGTCAGCAAAGAAATAGCAGCATATTTTGATGACCATGTGTTGTCTTGCGGATTGACTTATTGCGGACATCCTCTTGCCTGTGCTGCCGGTGTTGCTTGTGTTAACTACTATGCGAAAGCAAATATATTAGATAATGTTAATAAGGTTGGTAAAGTATTGGGTGAGCGGCTTGAAAGCTTTAAAGAAAGGTATAATTGTGTTGGGGATGTTAGATATATAGGATTGTTTTCGTGTGTTGAATTTGTTAAAGATAAAAATACTAAAGAACCAATTGTTCCTTATGGTATGGATCCATATGGAAAACTAGCGAAGATTATTGGCTCGTTAAAGGAAAAGGGATTTATGACTTTTGGACATGAAAATATGGTCTTATGTAATCCTCCGCTGATCATTACTGAAGAACAACTTACTGAGGAGCTTGATAAACTTGAGGAAGTGATTAAAGAGGTGGACAGTGATCCATTTTATATGCAATAGGAATATTGTGTTTATTATAAAACTTGCGTCGTCATTAAGGCGCAAGTTTTTGGCTATATGAATAGGTAAGGTGATACTTTATGCAATTGTTTGATATTATTGGTCCTATTATGGTAGGACCCTCAAGCTCTCATACGGCCGGAGCTGTAAAGATTGGCTATGTAGCCGGAAAATTATTAGATGAACCCATATCTGAAGCCATAATATTACTTCATGGTTCGTTCCTGGCTACAGGGAAAGGACATGGGACAGATCGTGCTTTGATTGCAGGACTTCTCGGAATGGAACCTGATGATTCCAGGATTCCAAATAGCATAGAAATTGCAAAGGACAGGGGAATGGATATCCAATTCGGAGAAATATCTTTAAAGGATGCACATCCTAATTCTGTATTATTAAAATTAACAGGAAAATATGGAAGATCTTTAGATATTATTGGCGAATCTCTGGGAGGATCTATCATCAATATATCAAGTATTGATGGACTATCCGCTAACTTTTCCGGGGACTATCCTACTTTAATTGTTCATAACATGGATCAGCCGGGACATGTAGCTGAAGTGACCAGTATGCTTTCTCATAAATCTGTTAATATTTCTTCAATGCAGTTATATAGGGAATCCCGTGGAGGGAATGCAGTAATGGTTTTGGAATGTGACCAAGAGATACCAACACAGGCGATTGAATGGCTAAAGAAATTAGAAGGTGTAGAAAAAGTAACATATTACAGTTTAAAATGAGTTAGGAGCAGTTTTAAGATGAGTTTTAAAATGTTAAGTGATATAGTAAATGAATCTAACCAAAAGCAGATTGCCTTTTGGGAAGTAGTATTGAATGATGATTGTAAAAATGAAGGGCTGTCAAAGGATGAATCCATGAAAAGGATGTCTGATATTTATTTGGCTATGAAAGAAGCTGATTTAAACTACGATCCAAATGCATTGTCATCAAGTGGTATGACCGGTGGGGATGGTGCATTATTGGAGAAACACAGAATGCAACCTAATCGCCTGATAGGTGATTTTCTTACAAAAGTGATGGAAAAAGCTGTAAAAATGGGCGAATCAAATGCCTGCATGAAGCGGATTGTAGCTGCTCCAACAGCGGGCTCTTGCGGTGTAATACCCGCTGTATTGATTACTTATGAAGAAGAGAGAAAAGTTTCTGTTAATAAAATAGTTGAGGCATTATATGTAGCAGGTGGTATTGGTGAAGTTTTGGCAGAAAGTGCAGAGATTTCAGGAGCAAAGGGTGGTTGTCAGGCAGAAATAGGTTCGGCAAGCGGTATGGCAGCAGGGGCAATAGCATATTTGGAGGGTGGAGATAATGAAACGATTGTTCATGCGGTTGCGTTAGCATTAAAAAATATGCTTGGATTGACTTGTGACCCGGTGGGAGGACTTGTTGAAGTACCGTGTGTAAAAAGAAATGTATCTGGTGCTGTAAATGCAATCATATCTTCACAAATGGCAATAGCAGGGATTAGAAGCAGGATTCCTCCTGATGAAGTAATAGATTCAATGAGAAGAATAGGAAATCTTATTCCTGAATGTCTCAAGGAAACCAGTAAAGAAGGACTTGCAATCACAGCAACAGCACTAAAAACGGTGGTGCACTAATCTCATACTACGTCTTGGCTTTGGCAATCTTCCCGTATGTATGGCAAAGATACAGTATTCACTTTCAGATGATGCTACACTTCTTGGAAGACCGACTGGATTTGATGTGAATGTCCGTGGGGTAAATGTAAGCGCCGGAGCAGGCTTTGTGGTCATTATAACAGGCTCTATAATGACAGTGCCGGGACTTCCCAAGGTTCCTGCTGCGGAAAGAATTAATGTTGTAGGTGATAAGATTGTCGGACTGTTCTGAAATTAATAATTAATACTGTTTAAGTATAGTAGTGCTACTATTCATCAATAACATATTGTGGTATATTTAATTTAAAAACAGAAGGGTGAGATGATAAATGTTCAGAAAAATGCGTAGGTATAAGCAACAACTTGATGAGTCGGATTGTATAGAAATATTAAAAAGTGAACCAAGAGGTGTTCTCTCTATGATAGGAGATGATGGTTATCCGTATGGCATACCTTTAGATCATTGGTATTCAGATGGGAAATTATATTTTCATTGTGCAAAGGAAGGTCATAAACTTGATGCTATTACAACTTGTGATAAGGTTTGCTATTGTGTATATGATAACGGATATCGCAAAGAAGGAGAATGGGCATTGAATATTAGGAGTGTTGTGGTTTTTGGGAAAATACATATTATTGAAGATGAAACGAAGAAAAAAGAGATTTGTACTAATCTTTGCCGTAAGTTTACAGATGATGAGAAGTATCTTCAAAAAGAGCTTGAGACTTCATTTCCAAGAGTATGTTGTCTGGAATTAGTTCCAGAACATATGACTGGTAAATTGGTAAATGAATCATAAATGCCGGGAGAAACGATTATATTGGAATAGTTGTTTATGAATAAGAATAGAAATAGCAAAAAAAGAACAAATTAATTTGGAGAATATCATGAATAGAAATAATAAGAATAATTATATTTTGATAGGCATGCCTACATCGGGTAAAAGTACGGTGGGCGTGATATTAGCCAAAATTCTTGGGATGGATTTTCTTGATACGGATCTTTTGATACAGCAAAGGGAAGGAATGCTTTTGCCAGATATTATTGAAAGAAAAGGAGTAGATACTTTTTTAAAATGTGAAGAGAATGCGTTAATCAGTATAAAGAAAGAGAATACTGTTATAGCAACAGGTGGAAGTGCGGTATATAGTATGGCAGCCATGGACTTTCTCCGTCAAAACGGAGTGATTATTTATCTAAAGGTTGAAAAAGATGAACTTTTGAGACGCTTAAAGGATGTAAAGGAGAGGGGGGTTGTGTTGCGAGACGGAGAAACGATTGATGAAATGTTTGAAACCCGCAGTGAATTATATGAATCATATGCAGATGTTGTGGTTTATGAGAATGATAATACCATTGAAGAAACTGTTCGAATGACAGTTGATGTAATAAAATAGAATAATGCATATTGTTTTTTTTTACCTTAAGTGTTATGATACATTCATAGATTAGAGAAGCAAAGGCGTTTCATCTGTATAAGATGGGGCGCTTTTGTTATATTAGGAGGTTAATACGATATGGCAGCATTCGAAAGGGTAAAGAGTGGTATTCCGGAAATGGACAAAGCGCTTAATAATATTCGCCTTGGAGATAATGTGGTATGGCGGGTGTCTGAATTATCAGAGTTTAAATTATTTATGGAACCATATATCAGACAGGCTATTCTGGATAAACGGAAGATTATATATTTTAGATTTGCCAGTCATGAGAGATTATTAGATGAAAGTCCTGAAATAAAGACAATCAGTGTTTTCTTATCTCATAGGTTTGAAGATTTTACAGTTGATATCCATAATGCAATCGAAAAAGAAGGGAAAGATGCTTTTTATGTTTTTGATTGTTTGTCTGAGCTTCAGGCTGCATGGGCGACAGATCTTATGATGGGCAATTTTTTTAGAGTTACATGTCCATTTTTATTTATATTAGATACGGTTGCTTTTTTTCCAATCATAAGAGGCAGGCATTCTGTTCAAGCTGTTAATAAAATACTTAATACAACACAGCTTTTCTTTGATGTTTATTCAGATAAAAAGAATATTTATGTACGTCCGGAAAAGGTGTGGAACAGAAATTCTGATACTATGTTTCTCCCACATATATATAATCCCTCAAATGGGAGTTTTCAGCCAATATTAGATGGTGTCAAGTCGAGCAGGTTTTATCAAACACTCGGCTTGGCACAGAGGTCAGCTGAAGAGCAGTATGCTGATTCGTGGGATCGTTTTTTTAATAATGTAAAGGTATTAGCTAAAAATGGTATGGATATAATAGAAGAATGCTCTAGAATGTGTGACATTATGATGACTCGTGACATGAAAATGCGAAAAATGGTAAAGAAGCATTTTAAACCTGAAGATTATTTTGCGGTAAGAGACCATATGATTGGAACTGGAATGATAGGTGGCAAGGCATGTGGTATGCTTTTGGCAAGAGCAATTATTTGTAATAGAGAACCTGATTTGAAAGAAGTACTAGAACCACATGACTCATTTTATATCGGATCAGATGTATATTATACATATATTGTTGATAATAATATGTGGGATATCCGAATAAAGCAACGAACGGAAGAGGGATATTTTGCACTTGCCGATGAGTTCGCTTCAAAACTTATGAATGGTAAATTTTCTGACACGATGAGAGAGCAGTTTATCAGAATTATTGAGTATTATGGGCAGGATCCTTATATCATCCGTTCGAGCAGTATATTGGAGGATGGTTTTGGAAATGCGTTTGCAGGGAAATACGAGTCTGTATTTTGTGTGAACAGGGGGAATCTTGAGGAGCGGGTGAATGAATTTGAACATGCTATTAAGGTCGTATATGCTAGTTCAATGAATTTGTCAGCACTAGACTATCGTAAACGGCGAGGTCTTGAGAAGCGAGATGAGCAGATGGCATTGTTGGTGCAGCGTGTGTCAGGTTCATACTATGGCTCAAATTATATGCCATGTGCTGCAGGTGTTGGTTATTCATATAGTCCATACAAGATAATGAAAAACATTGATCCTAGAGCAGGTATGTTGAGATTAGTCATGGGACTTGGAACATCGGCAGTGGATCGGACCGAAGGTTCATATCCGCGAATAGTAAATCTTGATATGCCGGAAAAAACATCATATTCTTCGTCAGCTGAAAAACATAAGTTTTCCCAAGGGAAAGCTGAAGCAATCAATATGATAGAGCAGTCGATTAAGAGATATTCTATTGATGAGATAGAGGCTGACATTCCAAATTATCTTGATAAAATATTATTTGAGCATGACTACGATGCTGAATCAAGACTACGTGAAATGGGTAGAAGACGTGAAGTCAAATTTATTTCATGTAAGGGATTAGTTGAAAATAAAATACTGATGAATCAGATGAAGAGGATGCTTTCCTGCATTCAGGATGAGTATCAATATCCGGTTGATACAGAGTTTACCATTAATATTTCAGAAAATGGGGAGTATTCTATAGATCTTCTACAATGCCGGCCTTTGCAGGTTCAGAAGGGGATTTCTGAAACAGTAATTCCTGACAATATACATGAAGATAGAATTTTGCTTGAGAGTAAAGGTGTATCAATGGGATTACCTAAAACTACGAAGCTTGATCTTATAGTGTATGTAGATCCCATTAAATATTACAACATGCCTTACAAGATGAAAGATTTGGTGGCAAAGTTGGTTGGAAAAGTAAACTGGCATTATCGGGATACCGATAAGCACATGATGCTTATTGTTCCAGGGAGGATTGGTACGACCTCTCCTGAACTTGGTGTTCCTACAGCATTTTCGGATATTAGTGCATATGAGATAATATGCGAAGTTGAAGAATCTAAAGCAGGATACAATCCGGAGCTGTCTTACGGAAGCCATATCTTTCAAGATCTTGTTGAAGCTGAAATCCTATATACAGCAGTCTTCCATAACGAAAAAACGATGCATTTTGCACCGGAAAAACTTAAGGCATGCCCGGATATAGTAAATGAATTTGAAGCAGGAGATGAGCTCCAAGATATTGTCCATATATATGATGTCAAAGATAAAAAATGTGAGGTTTATGATGATGTAGCCAATGAACATTTGCTTATTACACTTTAAATAGGGTAACAAATATTTAGAAAACTTAAGGATTAGAAAAAAAGAAGGAGAGATTAAATGATATCGCTTAATGATTATCTATATGACGGAAATACGGTTGTAAAAATCCTGCATAACTATTCACAGGATTTAAAGAAGTTTGCCATTGATTCCGGGAATGGTGTTGATTTGGCTCATAGTAATTATCTGTTGCAGGTCATAGAATTGCTTGAACATAATGACTTTTTAACAGTTCAGTCACAACAGATAAGAGAA
>CAMHMG010000049.1 GCA_946186175.1 uncultured Clostridia bacterium
TATTTGGGAACACACCTGCATAGCAGGTGGTTTATTTTTCTTGCTGATACAAATATAGTCTAAGCATAAAAAGAATGCTTAGACTATATTAAAAGTGTTTTCGTTATACCTATATCTCAAAAGAGGATGAATATTCCCCGAAACGGTTACTCTGATCTTGTAGGTGCCCTTCTTAGCTTTTTTCTTAATCTTAGAAAATTTTATTTTTGTTGTACCTGGCTTTATGACAGCCTCTTTCAAAGTTTCTTCTGATTAGCCGTTATCGAATCCTCGCTTACGGACTGCATACCATATAGATTTATCGGGGGGTACAAGAGTCAAAGGTCCTATATACTGTAACATTGTAAATAATAGTTTATTACTCTATTACATAGATGTATATCCACCATCAACAGGGAGAATAACACCTGTAGTATAAGTAGAAGCTGGGGAAGCAAGAAACAATGCAGTTGTATCCAGTTCTCCCTCATTACCATATCTTTCAAGCGGAATAAAAGCCTTAGCGTTAGCCTGGAAGAAATCGCTGTCTAATGTCTCCTTAGTTAATGGGGTATAGAAATAACCCGGACATATTGCATTAACTGTGATTTTATACTTACCCCATTCAGCAGCAAGAGCTCTTGTGAGATTAACCACTCCACCTTTGGCTGCATGATAAGGAGAAGATGGAGCAATCTTATTGCCCACCATACCATACATAGATGCAATATTGATTATACGACCATATTGAGCAGGAATCATTGCCTTCTTAGCAACCGCCCTTGCAACACGGAAAGAACCGAAAAGATCAATATTAACTTCATTATAGAACATCTCGTCAGTAACATCCTCTGCAGGTGTCACACCACCGGTACCGGCATTGTTGATAAGAATATCTATACGCCCGAATTCCTTCATAATGGTATCAACCGCTTCATTGACATTATCAGTATCTGTAATATCACATCTTATCCCAATAGCTTTAACTCCAAACTCTTTCGTAATTTCATCTGCAACCTGGTCAATAAGATTCTGGCGTCTTGCCATACACACGATATTAGCCCCCTGATTAGCAAGTGCTTTAGCCATCTGTACTCCAAGACCTGTAGATGCACCTGTAACAACCGCAACCTGTCCAGTTAAATCAAAATAATTCTTCATGTTATTCCTTATCTCCTTATAATAATATTTGAAAATATAATATCACATTTAACAATATTTACAAGTCAATCGAACTTTCATTGTTGAGAAAAAATTTCTTTATCATATTCCTTTCAGCCTCTATCTCACACTCTTATCATAAGGTATACCTTCTGCCTTAGGTGCACGCGAATTCTTTGATGTAAATGCCAACACAAGCAGAGAGATGATATAAGGCATCATATTGTATATTGAGCCAGGAATATTAAGTGCTGCAAGGAAGTCAAAGCCCGAATATACATTAGACAATGCTCTGAAGAATCCAAATAAAAGTGCCGCAAGCGCAATATTGATCGGTTTCCACTGACCAAAGATCATAACCGCAAGTGCAAGAAAACCAAAGCCTGCCACACCTGTCTCAAACTTCCATTCAGAAACACCGGCAGTAATGTAAGTGATACCACCAAGTCCTCCTAAAAATCCGGAAATCAGCACACCTGCCCAACGCATCTTTGCAACATTTATTCCTACAGAATCTGCTGCCTGCGGATGCTCACCACAAGCCATAAGTCTAAGTCCGAAACGTGTCTTATATAAGATCACATAAGATGCAATAAGAAGCACAACCGCAACGATGGTAAGCCAGCTCAACTGAAATGATCCTATCTTGATGATAAGCGATTTCTTTGCTGCACCGTATACAACCGTAGAGGAGACATTGTCAGGATTCTCTGCGATGTTGATTGATTTAACCGCTACTGTAGCCGCTGCTGCAGCCAGCATATTCATCGCCGTTCCAATCAGCGTCTGGTCGGCGCTAAAGTTGATCGAAGCAACCGCCAACAGTATTGAATAAACCAAACCGGATAAAGCGGAAACTACAATAGTTCCGACAATAACGACCACTGCGGATGCACTGCCCATCGCATTCATTGCAAGGGCTCCGCCCAAAGCGCCCATTACCATTATTCCCTCAAGTCCGAGATTGATAACACCTGAATGCTCTGAGAAACAACCTCCCAATGCCACAAGCATTAACACCGAAGCAAATATAAGCGTATATTGAATCAATAAACTCATTTCGATGTACCTCCCTTCTTTGCATTGCTTCTCTTATTAAGGAACATTTTAAAGAAGAGAACAAAGCCGCACAAATAAATGATAACCGCACTGATAAGATCGGAAATCTGTGAGGGATATACATTCTTATCAAGGAATGCACCACCACTTGTTATGTGTTGAATAAAATATGATGAGAAGATTGTTCCGATAGGATGCAATCCTCCAAGGAAGGTTGCAGCAATACCGTTAAAGCCCATTCCGGGAACTGACGTCTGTGTTACTGACCACTGCTCATAACCGGTAAGATATAAAAATGCAGCTCCGATACCTGCCAATGCTCCACCGATCATCAGTGTAAGGATAATATTTTTCTTCTCTTTCATACCGCTGTAACGCGCTGCATCCTTATTAAATCCTGTAGCCTGCAACTCATAACCAAACACCGTTTTATTGAGGATTACCCAGATTACTATTGCAAAAATAATTGACAATGGAATCGCAACTGTAACATAGGTATTGTTGGAGAACATTTTCTCTAATCCAAGTGTCGGCAAAAGCGCTGCCTTATTGGTAGATGAAAGAGTAACCGTATAAGGGCTGGAGGTCTCTTTCACTCCGCTAAGTAACATATTAACTATATAAAGTCCAATCCAGTTGAGCATGATACCGGAGATAACTTCATTAACATTGGCATATGCCTTTAACAATCCGACGATACTTCCAAACAAGGCACCTGCTATAGCCGCAGCAAGAAGGCACACGATCCATGGAAGCTTTAACTGCAGAGCACAGAACAGACATGCACCTGCGCCTGCAACATACTGTCCCGCTGCACCGATATTAAATAAACCTGTCTTATAACAGAACTGTATCGACAATGCACACATAAGTAACGGCGCAGTCTTTACAAGCGTATTACCAAGATATTTCATCTTTGCGGGAGTGCTTGGATATATCAGATAGTTTTTGAGCAATGTAACTATCGCCTCGGTAGCACCTTTGGGATTGATCACCAAAAGTACTATATATCCCACCAACAGTCCCACAACTATACATAGAACAGAGGCAAGAATAGTCTGCACCGCAGGGATACTAAAGAAGCTCTTCTTTTCAGTTTTCATCCTGCCACCTCCATTCTCTTAGCTCCGGACATATACATACCCAATTCTTCACGTGTTGTTGTCTTCGGATCAAATTCTCCCACGATCTCACCTTCATACATGACCAATATACGATCGGATACTGACAACACTTCTTCAAGTTCCAAAGAAACCAAAAGTACGCCATGACCTGCATCTCTGTGAGCTACCAGCTGACTATGAATGTATTCGATAGCTCCTACATCAAGTCCTCTTGTAGGCTGCACAGCAATCAACAGATCAGGATTCTTATCAAGCTCTCTTGCAATGATCGCCTTCTGCTGATTACCACCGGACATACTTCTTGCCTTGGTGATAGCACCCTGACCGCTCCTTACATCATATTGTTCTATAAGCTTGTCCGCATACTCCCTGATCTCTTTTTTCTTTAATATACCATGAGAAGAAAATTCAGGTTCGAAATAGCGCTGAAGCACCATATTATATGCAAGCGAATAATCAAGAACCAGTCCGTGCTTATGACGGTCCTCAGGAATATGACTTAATCCGCTTGTCGAGCGTTCACGTATAGATGCTTTGGAAATATCTTTTCCCGAAAGCGTAATCTTTCCGGATACCAAAGGCTCTAATCCTGACAGTCCATATACAAGCTCAGTCTGACCATTGCCGTCAATACCTGCAATACAGACAATCTCTCCTGCGCGCACCTTAAAGGAAACATCCTTAACCGCATTGTTATGGTGCAGGTTAGACGCCACTGTCATATGCTCAACATCAAGAATTACATCTTTGGGCTCGGCCGGTTTCTTCGCAACCTCGAATTGCACGTCACGTCCTACCATCATCTTAGAAAGTTCTTCCTTGGTGGTATTCTTGACATCAACGGTACCGATGTATTTACCGCGTCTTAATACAGTACATCTGTCTGCCACTGACATGATCTCGTTAAGTTTATGGGAAATGAACAAAATAGACTTTCCTTCTGCAGCCAATCCTTTCATTATCTCCATAAGATCAGTGATCTCTCCGGGTGTAAGCACCGCTGTCGGTTCATCAAATATAAGTATCTCATTCTCTCTATACAGCATCTTTAAGATTTCTGTTCGCTGTTGCATTCCTACAGTGATATCCTCAATGATCGCATCCGGATCAACTTTTAATCCATATTTTTCAGACAGCTCTAAGATCTTCTCCTTAGCCTGCTGTTTCTGGAGAATGCCGTTTTTTGTTGTCTCGACACCCAAAATAATATTTTCCAATATCGAAAAGCATTGTACCAGCTTAAAATGCTGGTGCACCATACCAATTCCCAAATCGTTGGCATCGTTAGGATTATTTATCTTAACTTCCTTTCCGTCCTTATAAATGCTTCCCTCTTCGGGCTGATACAATCCGAACAGCACGCTCATCAGTGTAGATTTGCCTGCACCGTTCTCTCCAAGCAGTGCATGGATCTCGCCCTTCTTAAGCTGCAACGTAATATTATCATTTGCAACTATTCCCGGAAACCGTTTGGTTATATTTCGCATTTCTATTGCATACTTCTCTTCCAAAGGTGTTTCCTCCTCCTTTGTTATTATTACATTCCAGGCAATTGCTGTAAATGCAAGATGCTGCCTAAACAGTTATCATTATACGTATCTATGAAGCTTAACTTCATAGATACGCGACAGGCATGGTGCTAACGCACATCCTAATATGCCTGTCGTATCGTATAATATACATTTTCGTACGCATCCTGCAGTAAATGCATGATGCTACCTAAACAGTTATCATTATACGTATCTATGAAGCTTAACTTCATAGATACGCGACAGGCATGGTGCTAACGCACATCCTAATATGCCTGTCGTATCGTATAATATACATTTTCGTACGCATCCTGCAGTAAATGCATGATGCTACCTAAACAGTTATCATTATACTTCATTTTCACAAAATAATAAAGAATAAAAAACTGAGGACAATTTTCATGTCCTCAGCCTATTTAAATAAACAACTAACAAATTTAACCTTATTTAATATTTCCCTGGAAATTGATCTTTGCTTTTGTTGCTGTAGGTTCCGGTGCTTCGCTATCGTTGCTTACCTTAACCTCACCGCTTACCATCTTGCCAACAAGTGCCTTGTAGTCATCCTCAGTAAATGTATCTGACCAGCTTGTAGAAGCTGCAAGACCTACATAGTTAGCATCCATATCAGAGTCAGAAACAAGTCCAAGATTCTCGATCTTTCCTGCATAGTCACTCCACTTTCCATCATGGATTGCTGTAAGAAGTGTATTAACTGTAGCTGCAAGACCCTTAGTAGCTGAAGTAACTGTCATTCCGTCATATCCATAGTCAGCACCGTCGATAGTAGCCTTCTGGTCAACGTCAACACCGATCACATGACCCTGAACCTTTGAAGCAGCCTCACCTGCAGAAGTGAAGATACCACCGCCACAAGCAAATACAACCTCTGTTCCGCCTGCATACCATGTATCCATAGCTGCTGTAATATCAGCATCACCGTAGAACTGATTACCATATGCATAGTTGATCTCTACATCAACGTTATCCTCTGCTGCCGCAGCATCAGCACCCTGTACAAAACCGTAACCGTAACGGATAACAGCAGGAACTGCCATACCGCCGAGGAAACCAAGCTTTGTATATCCAAGCTTAACTGCTGCGTAACCTGCCATATATCCCGGAAGCTCTTCCTGATATACTGCTGAGAATACGTTGTCCTTGTACTGTCCGTTGAAATCAGATTCGTCACCCTCGAAATCATACTCAGACACATCAAGTGCTACGAACTTAACATCCGGATACATATCGGCTGTTTCTTTGATTGCTTCACCAAATGCATAACCCGGCATAACAAGAATGTCATAACCGTCAGCTACTGCCTTATCGATCATAGCTACACGCTCTGCTGTGCTGTCTCCTTCAGGCTTATAGTAGGTAAAGTCTGCACCGTCGTTAGCATCAGCAAATGCCTTACAAGCTTCATAGGTTGTCTGATTGAAAGACTGGTCTGTGATATCACCGTAATCTGTGATCATAGCGATCTTCATACCATCAGCACTTACATCTGTTCCCTCATCTGAGCCTGTCTCAGCATCTGCGCTTGCGTTAGTATCTGCGCTTGAGTCTGCGTCAGAACTTCCACTGTCGGAACTTCCACCACATGCTACCATAGAAACTGTCATTGTTGCAGCTAATAATAATGCTGCAATTTTCTTTAAATTCTTCATTTTGACCTCCATAAATAAATAATTGGTTTTTGTTAAGAATTTTTACAAGGATTGATTATACCACAAAAAATAAAAAACTCCACTACTTTTTTCAGTTTCCATTAAAAAATCTCATTTTCCCTTTTCATCAACAGTTATCTGTTGAAGTATTCTTTTCTCTTTTTTCTTCTTTTCTATTATCAACCGGTCCCAAAGCCTGCGAAGCTGCTTCTTATGAACACAGAGTTTTTCACTGCAATTAGCGCACTTAAAATATGAGTTTGTATTTTCCGAAAATCTTTCAGGATACTTCCACACGGTAAACTCCCATCTCGCCAACAATATTATCGATGCTAACAGAAGAGACCAGGTATATTTCCCCGGCACAAAGAATAGCGGCGTGAACATCATTGCATAATCCCAATTATATATTCTGCAGGTACTGCAGCATTTATTCTTCAAGAACCAGGTCTGAAAAGGACAAAAGAACAAGATACATATAATATCACATATTGAATAGGCAAGACTTAAAAGGAGCATTATTCCCTGATCTAATATATCTGTCATATATAAAGCACCTATTGATGCATTAAGGATCAGCCACACAAACGCAACTATAACCGTTGCGTTATCATCCTGAATAATTATATCGGTTTTTCCTGTAGAGATATAATTTTTTCTGAACTGTTTCTGACAGCCCGGGCTCTCCCATTGCGACGGAAAAAATCTCAACACCATCTCAATCATAAACACAAGCCATATAATTGCAGGAATCACAGCACCTGCTCCACCCGGAAGTTCATTTAAGGATACTTTGTTATAATTCATTCTTTCCCAAATGTACCATATTACCGCACTTATAAAAAGAATACTTCTATATGTCAATTTGATATAATGCAATAATGTTACTTTAGTTACTTTTCTTTCGTTCATGATTTGTTCATCCCAACCCGTTATTATTTAAAACTTTTTTGGAGCTTGGCAGTACTGACATTATCTCATAAGCTTCGTAATTACGACATCCTTGTCACAAAAAAACACTCTCTTATGCTATATATACTTCCATGTATAATATAACACAGAAATCATTTTTAAAAAACACTTTTAAGTAGACAGGGAACGGTTATCAAAAAAAGAGACAGAAAACAGTCCCTTATACCCGAGAACCGTCTCCTGTCTCCTTTATATATTTGCTTTTATCGTTACTCTATTTTTATTACTTACTTAAGGATTGCGAAGCTGCCTTTTCCCATCTTAAGACTATCGCCATCCACTGTTACAGAACCGATCACATAAATCAGATTCTTTCCTGCAAGTTCTTTAACCTTAACACTTTTCTCACTATTTACAGGATTAACTGCGCATATTGCATCTTTTCTGGTATAGACAAAAGGTTTGTCCTTTTCTCCAATAATAACAGAGAAATCACTATCCGCGTCAAAATCTTCCTGAGTCTTTCTAAGTGCAAACAAATCCTTAACCACGTGGTAAATCGAATCTTCGTCTGCCATAGCAGCCTCAACTGTAGGCGCATCCTCTGCATCATCCGTTGGAAGATACAGCATTTCCTTCGCAGCTTTGGAAAATCCCATATTGATTCCGCTGTCCCATTGCATAGGCGTACGGCTTCCTGTTCTTGTATAGCCGCCCTCTTTTGTCGGAAGGTCAAGATATCGCATACCTATCTCATCACCGTAATAAATGAATGGAACACCCGGAAGTGTAAACAACGTAGCATATGCTACTTTAAGCTCCGGTATTGTCAGATTCTTTCTTGGGCGCGGAGTATCATGGTTACAGCTTAATAAAGATATACTTCCTTTTCCCTTTGCTTTCTCCCATCTTGGCAGATATTCATCCAAAAACCGGGTGATATCTCCACCTTTATCTGCCTTAAAGTAGCTGCAGTCATCTCCCGGTGTTTCATAATCACGCAGTAAAGAATTATATCCATTTCCTGTCCAATTCAGGAAAAAGTCCATATCAAATCCGGCGTTAACAAGAGCCTGATCGGTATTATTCCACTCAGCCACAAAAGCCGCTTCAGGATAATCGGTCCTTACATAACCAAGTATGTCACGCCATACAGCACAGGTTCCGCTCTTATTATCATCATCATTTTTCACAAGAGAATCCGCCATATCAACTCTGAAGCCATCACATCCCTTAGACAGCCAGAAACAGATTATATCCTTAATAGCTTCTCTGGTCTTTAAACAGTCAGGATCATCTATTCCTTTCTGCCACGTCTTTTCAGGCTTCAAAAAACCATAATTAAGTGCAGGCTGGCACTTGAAAAAATTCAACATATATGTGCCGTCACGTTCACATTCTCCACCAATATACGGACGTCCCTCAATGCCTTCATACCAGCTGTTAGTCCATATATAGCGTCCGGAATATTCATTCTGCTCAGCCTTACTGCTTTGTACAAACCATGAATGCTCCTCTGATGTATGACCCGGAACCAGATCCAAAAGCACCTTGATTCCTTTTTCATGCGCGGTTTCAAAGAGACGCTCAAGATCCTCATTTGTACCATATCTGGATGCTACCTTTTTGTAATCTCTGACATCATAACCCGCATCTTTAAAAGGAGAATCATAGCATGGATTGATCCACAGGGCATTCGCCCCGAGATCCTTAATATAATCCAATTTACTGATAATTCCTTCAATATCCCCTATACCGTCATCGTTACTGTCGCAAAATGTCTGGGGATATATTTCATAAAATACTGCTTTCTTAAGCCAATCGACCATTTTTCCTCCATTCTAACAGATCAGCCCTTGACAGCACCGCCTGTAACACCTTCTACATAGTAGTTCTGTAATAACATAAACAGAACAGTTACCGGAACAGCTACCAAGATACCACCCGCACAGAATCTGGTAAAATATCCCTGATAGTCATTAGTCCATACCCATCTGGTCATCGCAACTGCTACGTTATAGCTTTCATCATGACCAAAAGCAATATATGATGCAAAGATGTAATCACACCATGGACCCATAAATGCAACCAATGCCGTATAAATGATGATTGGTTTACTCATAGGAATGATCATCGTAAAGAATATTCTCGCACGGGATGCACCGTCGATCATAGCAGCTTCATCCAATGCTCTCGGTATAGTATCAAAATATCCTTTACATACATAATATCCCATACCGGAACTGGCTACTGCCACCAAAATCAATCCCGGTACAGCACCTGCCTGTGTCAATCCAAACTGCTTTAACAGGAAATACAAACAAATCATGGTCAAGAAGCCGGGGAACATACCAAGAACCAGCCAGAAACGCATAAGTAACTTACGTCCCTTAAAACGCATTCTTGAAAGTGCATATGAAACACATAGAACCACAATAGTCTGAAATAACGCAACAAAGAAAGCGATCACTAATGTGTTGCCATACCATTTTATGAAATTGGTCTCACCTGAAAACAGGAACCTATAATTATCCAAGGAAAACGTTTTCGGAATAAGATAATCTACCATTCCACCATATTCTACCTTTGGATCATAAGATCTAAAACTCTGAAGCAACAGTCCGACAAAAGGAAACAGCCAAACGATACTGATCAGAACAAGAACTATATAGGAAATGGTCGTATCCGCTTTTTTCCTTTTACTCATGCTTGCATTACTATCATTCTTGTTATCGGTATTACTCATTGGAATCCCTCCTCATCTTTGACTGAAGGCAGTCTATTATAAACAACCATGGTTATAACAGCAGTTATGATAAAGACCATAATACCCAATACTGCCGCCATCTTGTAGTTAGTATCTGTTACCGTCATCTTATAAAGCCATGTTACCAAAAGATCAGTGGAGCCGGCATTATTGGCAAGCTTCATTGACTGCGGCTTACCTTGTGTAAGCAGGTATATGACATTAAAGTTGTTGAGATTGTTAGTAAACTGCGTAAGCAAAAATGGACCTGTAACAAACAGCATATACGGAAGAGTGATACTCTTAAACATCTGCCAGCCTGTAGCTCCGTCCACTCTGGCACTTTCATACAGATCCGCAGGAATATTCATCAAAAGTCCTGTAGCAATCAGCATCATATAAGGAATACCGATCCATATATTGACAATGATGATCGTAACACGTGCAAGCATCGGATCTACCCAGAACTGAATAGGTGCAGAAATCAACCCCCATTTCATGAGGTATCCATTGATAAGTCCATCATTAGCAAACAGCTTCATGATATACAAAAGTGACACAAACTGCGGTACAGCTATCGTCAAAACAAGAATAGTTCTCCATAGTTTTTTATACTTAACATTTTTCTTATTAATCAGCATAGCAACTGCAAGTCCAAGGAAATAATCGATAAATGTTGCGAAGAATGCCCACACCAATGTCCAGAGCAACACTTGAAAGAATGTGGACGCCATACCATGAGTTCCAAAGGAGAATAACTCCTTAAAGTTTTTAAGCCCTACCCATGTAAATAAGTTAGTAGGTGCCTGATGATTTTTGTCATAATTCGTAAATGCCACGCATATCATAAATATGATTGGTAACACTGTAAATACAAAAATACCGCTGACAGGAAGTGCCAGTAATGTTTTGTCAAAATTGCCATCCAGTAAGGAACTTAATAATTTCTTGTTTGACGGAAGTTCTTTCCCCTGGCTTAAAAGTTCCTCCTGTTTAAGATTATCCTTAATATTCAAATACCATAAAAGGATAAAGAACACAATAACGATTATGGTAAGAATTCCAAACAAAAGAATAAGAAAAGAGTTGTCTCCATATATCGTCTTACGTCCCTCTTTATATGTTTCCACCGTACCAAGCGTTGGCAGTTTGGAAAGATATGTTCCTCCAAACTTAACCATATAGATAATGAACAAAATCTCGGACATCAAAAAGGCAATACCCTTAACCCACTGTCCACGAAGTATTTGTCCCATACCCATGATCAAATAAGATAATTTGGTTTTAGAATCTCCCTTCATATCTGACCTCCCATAAATTCATATTAAAAAAGACCCGGCAAAAGACTGATTCTCCTGCCGGATCTTCAGGTCAACATTTATTGTGCGTAAGATTCGCATGTCTCCTGGAACTGTTTAAGTGCTGCCATAATATCATCATCGCTAGAGCTTGATGTAAGCTCACCGTTTCTAATACTATCACCTAATGATGTTGCTAAAGACCAGTAATCACCAGGATACTGTCCCTGAGGGATAGAATACTTAAGCTGCTCAGCAAGTGCTGTAAGTGCTACGTCAGATTTAACATCATCAGAAGCCTGTGCCTTAAGATTAGAAGGACCCCAGCCAACTTCTTTATATCTGTCAAGCTGAACCTGCTCACTTGCAAGATAGTATGCTAAAGCGTCACATGCTGCCAACTTAGCATCATCTGTCTGTGGCTTAACACCAAGAAGCTTAAATCCACCAAAACCGCTCATCTGATGCTCATTTCCGTTGCCATCCTTGAAGGTAGGAAGCTTAGCACAAGCATAGTTGTCACCAAATACTTCCTGTGCAGTTGAGCTATCCCATGTACCATCTACAATTGCAGCTACGTTTGTAGCTTCACCCATTGCAGAACCATTCTGGAATGCGCTAGACTCATTAAGAGCTATCATAGCCTTCATAGCAGCAACACCTTCATCAGATGCATAAGTAACATTTGCTTTAGTAAAGTTTCCACTGTCATCTGTGTCATATGTAAGCTCACAGCCTGCTCCAAAGAAGAATGCTGTCTGATACCAACCATTGTTGATTTCCATGTAGAAATTCTTACCAGCTGCTTCACAATCAGCAATAATGCTTTCAAGTGATGAAGGATCTGTTACTACACTCTTATCATAGTATAAGAAATATCCGTTATCAGATGTAAGAGGATATGCATACAGCTCACCACCTACTGTAGCTGCTGTAATAGAACCCTCGTCGTTCTCACTCTTAACTGCATCAATTACGTCAGGGTTAACTGTTTCAAGAGCACCTGCTGAAACAAGACGAGAAATCTGATCCTGTGCAAAAGCGTAGATATCTGCACCTGCTTCAACGTCTGTAATCATGTTTCCTGCAGCATCTCCTTCACCAACTGCTTCAACAGTAACCTTGTATCCTGCATAATCAGGATTGTCATTTAAGAACTGCTCAGCCTCTTTTGCTGTAAAATCAACAACTGCGTCTGCAACCCAAACCTTAATCTCGCCTGCAGAACCATCTCCAACAGAAGCGCTTGGTTTCTCTTCTTCAGCTTCACCTGAATCTGCTGCCTCTGTATCCTCTGCATCATCAGAAGCTGCTTCCTCAGTATCCTCTGCTGCTGCCTCTGTTGTTGCATCTGCTGACTCATCGGATGTGGATGATCCACCACAACCTGTCATAAGTGTTCCGACCATAGTCATGGCCAATAGTAACGATAATGCTTTCTTTTTCATTTTGGTTCCTCCTTGTTTGTAACCTTGTAAAATGTGTATGATTAAAATTATTTAATGATACCATAACTTATAAGCTTCGATAAACATTCCTCAAATTCGGTATATAAGTGTTCCGTTAATTCCAAGAATGCCATCTTCAAACTTTCTTGCAAACAAAACATCCCTTGCATCTGTTATCTCTATAGGATGATCTGCTGCGTTGAGCAATACTTTGATCTTTCTGTTATCTTTATCAAGCTTTATATATTCAATACATCTCTTTTCCTCTATTTCATCAGGAAAATGGAAGTATAAGCTTCTAAATGTATCCTCCTGCCTACGGCATCTGATCAGTTCATGTACCGCATCCAACAGTTCTGAGTGTGTGCCGTTATCTACTTCATCCCACGGCATACACCTGCGGCAATCCGGATCATGTCCTCCCTCTAAGCCAATCTCTGTGCCATAAAACATACATACACTTCCGGGCATTGTAAAGAGGGCAGCAAGTTCCTGGATAAAAACATCCTCATCGCATCCTGTTCTTGTCATCAACCGGTCCGTATCATGAGAATCTAACAGATTGAAAAGAACATTGTTAGTCTGTTGCTGATACATTGTATAGCAGCTGTTGACCCGACACGCGAAGTCTTCTTTCGTCAGTGAATGGTCTACAAAGAAATCATTAATCCCACTTGTCAAAGGATAATTCATAACTGCATCATATTCGTCACCGTATAGCCACTGTGATGCATCATGCCATATCTCACCAAGCAAATAAAAATCTTCTTTCTGTTCCTTCAACACTCTCCGCAGATTCTTCAGTAACAAGTGACTTACCTCATTACCTACATCGAATCGGATTCCATCAATATCATATCGACGAACCCACTGTAAACAAACCTTTTCTATGTAATCTATGACTTCAGGATTATTCGTATTAAGTTTCGGCATATTCGCGAAAAAAGCAAATGAATAAAACTTACCGTCACGAGTATTCTTCGACATATCGATTGGCCATTCATTAACCATGAACCAATCAAAATAGCGGGATTCGGGGCCCTTCTTAACAACATCAAGCCACGGAAGGAAATTCGCACCGCTGTGGTTAAACACACCGTCCATCATTACTCGGATTCCGCGTGCATGAGCTTCTTCAACTAACTGCTTCATATCCCATTCATTACCAAATGAAGAATCAATTGTTTCATAATCTGATGTATCATACTTGTGATTGGATTCTGCCATACATATAGGTGTTAAATAGATACCATTGATACCGAGCTCCTTAAGATAATCGAGTTTCTCAATGATTCCCTTAAGATTGCCACCGAAGCGCTCTTCATTCTTAACGCTTCCTTTGCGCCATGGCACAATCGAATCATCCTCTCCCGAATCAGTTCCTCTGCAAAAGCGATCCGGAAAGATCTGATACCATACGGTCTCATTCACCCAGTCAGGCGTATGGTTAACGTCTGCCGGATTCATCCACGGTACCATGAAGTATTGGAGCATCTTTCCCGGCAGATTCATCTGTTCTTCAGTCAGACATCCATCTTCGAAATAAAACAATACTTCATCTTCCGAATGCAGTTCAAAATAATACTTGCATCTCTTATACTCAGGACGTATCGTTGTTGTCCACCACGTATGATTCTTCAGTTTCTTCTTATAACATACCTCTTCACGTGTACCCGTCCAAATCTCTGCTCCACCGGCTATTCCTGCCTGATACGGATCACCATGAATAAGGAACACACGCTCTACATCATGACCTGTTTTCAAATTGATGATAAGCTCTTCCTCACCGAAAGAATAACTCATCTGTTCTGATGTTCTATGATATATTGCCGAACGATTCATAATACCTCCCGAATATCCCAAACTTCGTAGCTATATGTTTCGTATTGTTTCGCTATGTGTTCATATTACCTCATTATTTCATAATTGTCAATAACGAAATTAAAAAATAATTTTACGAAACATTTCACTTGATTTTTTTCGACAGCTGTTTTATACTACTGATATAAAGTCTTAAAAAAAGGAAATTAACATGGCAACCATACAAGACATCGCGCAAAAACTGAACATATCCAAAGGAACGGTTTCTAAAGGATTAAATGGTGCAAGTGACATTAGCGAAACTCTTCGAAACCAGATCTTAGACACCGCAGCCGAGATGGGCTACACAAAGCGTGGTTCTACTAAGATGGCCAACAGAAAGCTCTGTGTCTTTGTAGAAAACATGGATTATTATCTGGAAGATGATTTCGGATATGATATAATCCTCGGTTTCAAACAGGCAGCTTTTAACGAGAACTGGTCAGTAGAAGTTATTCCTATCAGCCACCTTGTCCAGGAACGGCACACCTATGACCGGTTTATGATCAGTCAGGGTTTTTCAGGTGCACTGATCCTTGGTTTTGCCTATGATGACCCATGGATGGAAAACATCAAGACAACACATAT
>CAMHMG010000050.1 GCA_946186175.1 uncultured Clostridia bacterium
TAGAAGTTACACCCGGAAGTAACGAGGTTACTGAGGAGGATGATTTCTGGTCTGCATTTTCAGATGTGTTCAGAGGACGATCGGGAGGAGAAGACGATTCTGATGCCGGTGGCATGAATTTGGGCAATCTTAATCTTGAAAAATATTTGTGGATAATCTATGCAATTATATTATTAACTATAGCATTTGTACTGCTGGCGTTTGTCAGGATAATACTTAGAAAAATAAGGAGATACAGGCTGTGTAATCAAAAGAACAGACGAGATGCCGTTATTGCCAGATATTCAGAAGTGTGTGATATGATCAGAATATGTGATGCTTCTTTTGACGGATGCAGAAGTCATAAGGAACAGTTAGTTTATATGCGGAATATGTATAATAATCCACCGGATGTTGGCAAGCTTACAACCTGGCTTGAGAAAATGAGTTTTCATGATGAGTATTTAGATGAGCAGCAACTGGATGAAATATGCGCTATCATTTCATCGATCAAAAAACAGATAGTCAAAAAAGCCGGTTTCAAAACAAGGATAAAACTTTGGAAGAGATGATCATGGATATAATGAGACATAAGTGGAAAAGGACATTTTTTGCAGTTGAATTAACGTAGTTAAAAACAAAAAACGATTATATGATTAGAGGTAATGGTTTTGGAAGAAAACAACAAAAGTAAAGATATATCAATGTCGCAGAGACAGATATATATATTGTCATTATTGTCGGAAAATCCCAGAGGATATCAGGCTGACGAGATAAGACAGAGACTTATGTATTGGGATATCAATGTGAGCAGGAGGACAATACTTCGTGACATTGATGAATTGTCGTTAAATTACGGAATATCAGAAGAGGACCGTGATGGAAAGACTTATTTCTCGGCAGATAAATATACATTGAAAAATGTAGACCTCACTATATCAGATCTTGCATCTCTTGCTTTTGCAAAGGAAATGCTTGGAGAGTATGCTCATCTGGAGATGGGACGTCATGCAATATCATTTATCGATAAGATTGTTGAGAATTCAGCCTCGCTTAATAAACTGCAATTTGAGAAATTGTGCGGGAACTTCAGGCAGACACATGTTGGCGGCAACAAAGACACAGTGGATTGGAAAACAGAGCATATATTACAGAATGCAATAGATGGTAGAAACAAGATTGAGATTGATTATTACAGCTTTTCAAGCGATGAATCCACTAAGAGGATCATACATCCCTATAATATGCTCATAATTGATTCTTATCTGTGCGTTGAGGGATATTGTGAATTGAGAGAGGAAGTAAGAAGGTTCAGAGTATCAAGGATTCGAGCAATTGAGATGTTAGATGAGCATTATCCTGAAGATATTCCCGAAAAAAATGAGGAGACATTTCTCAAACTGGCAGGAGACAATACTGAGGATATAGAGATAATATTCACAGGGGAAAGTATAAGATATGTTAAGGAATATGAGACTGACAGGGCGAAGAGAGTTGAAGATAGGAAGGATGGTCTGCATTTTTATCAAAATGCCGCTGTCACCCCTGATGTTATAAGATGGATAAGAGGATTCGGTCCGGAAGTGAAGGTGGTAAAACCTAAGTGGCTTTACGAAAAACTTAAGGATGAGGCACGAAGATATTTGGATGATTGAACCGTAAAAAATGTATAACTGAATGGGTGCGATAAATATTAGATGACAAATACTTACAGTTATGATAAACTAATTAATGCACTGTGCTATATGGAAATATGGTACAGGCATTTTTATGAGTATATAAAGGGAGAATTGTATTATGGAAGAGAAATCAAGAGGGTCCTTTGGCGGGTCACTGGGATTTGTATTAGCCGCAGCGGGAAGTGCGGTAGGACTGGGTAATATATGGAGATTTCCGTATCTTGCCGCAAGAGATGGCGGAGGTTTGTTCCTGGTTGTATATCTGATATTGGCAATTACTTTCGGTTTTACCCTGTTGACGACAGAGGTTGCTATAGGTAGAAAGACTAAGCAGAGTCCGCTTACAGCTTACAAGAAGCTAAATGAAAAATATGGTTTTGTCGGTGTTCTGGCATGTATGGTACCATTTATGATAATGCCTTATTACAGTGTTATCGGTGGATGGGTTGTTAAGTATTTCATTGCCTTTGCGACAGGTCATGGAGCTGAAGCGGCAGAGGATGGATATTTTACAGGGTTTATTACACATCAGACAGAACCGATCATAATGATGATCATCTTCCTCGTGGCATGTGCTGTAATTATATACATGGGTGTTGATAAAGGTATTGAGAGTTCATCAAGAATTATTATGCCTATACTGCTTGTATTGGTTATCGGAATTGCTGTTTTTTCATTGACAATTAAGCATACTAATGATTCGGGAGATGTTGTGACCGGCCTACAGGGATTGAAGGTATATGTGATTCCGAGTTTAAAAGGGGTAGGAATTAAAGAATTCTTCTTTGTTGTGACAGATGCATTGGGACAGCTCTTTTTCAGCCTCTCAATTGCGATGGGAATCATGATCGCTTACGGTTCTTATGTTCCGGATGACGCTAATCTCGTCAAGTCAATTAATCAGATTGAGATTTTTGATACGGCTGTTGCGTTTCTTGCTGGTGTTATGATCATTCCTGCAGTATATGTATTTAATGGTACAGACGGTATGTCTGCGGGACCGTCTCTTATGTTTGTTGCTCTGCCTAAGATTTTTGTTGCCATGGGTAAGGCTGGTAATATTATTGGAACTATGTTCTTTGCAATGGTTCTTTTTGCGGCAGTTACAAGTGGAATGTCAGTGCTTGAAGCGGTTGTATCGAGCTTTATTGACAAATTCAATATGGAGAGACAAAGTGCAACTGTTGTAGAAACCATTGCAGCACTTGTGATTGGCGTTATTGTATGCCTTGGATATAATAAGCTCTATTTTGAGGTCCCTCTTCCTAACGGAAGTACCGCTCAGATACTGGATATTCTTGATTATATCAGCAACTCGGTTTTGATGCCTATAGTGGCAATATTGACCTGTATTCTTGTCGGATGGGTTATTAAACCGTCAACGATCATTGAGGAATCGACAAAAAATGGAGAGAAGTTCGGAAGAAAAGGCTTGTATATTGCTATGATCAAATTCATTGCACCTGTACTTTTGATAATCCTTTTCATGATTTCAGTCGGAATAGTCCGGTTTAAAAGTTGATTACCGGGTTTTAAAAATTAAAAAATAATCGTGTTGACACAATTGTGTCATGGTGATATTATCGTTAAGAAGACGATTTCGTCGAATAGTAGAGGCGCATGTATCATCAGTAACTGATCTGACAGATAAGGCTGAGTGAAGATCTGAGAAAGGGATGCGTGCCGAAGAGAGATATCTCCTTATAGGTGTCTTGTCTGGACGTATAGTTAACAGCTATGCGGCTGTCACCGGAACTATGAAACAGTATTCTGCATAGATTAATAGCAGGACTGAGATGTCAGGTGGAGTGCTACGTATTGAGGCAAATAATATAGTCTGTTTCGCAAAGGCTGTTTCAATGAAAGTTATTTCAGAGAAAGTTGTTATGGAAAGGCTTTATGACGCTTCGTTGGCACTGCCGACGAAGCGTCTTCGTATGTTAAGTAGTAGATAATAATATTTTTAAAGGAGAGATGTATTATGGCAATTTTTACAGGATCAGGAGTAGCTCTTGTTACACCATTTAATGAAGATGGATCAGTTAATTACGAGCAGTTGAAGGATCTGGTGGAGTATCATGTATCACATAAGACTGATGCGATCATCATTTGCGGTACTACAGGAGAGGCATCTACAATGACTGAGGAAGAACATATCGATGTCATTGCTAAATGTGTAGAGTATGTTAATAAACGTATTCCTGTAATTGCAGGCGCCGGATCTAATTGCACCGAAACTGCAATTAAACTTTCAAAAGAATCACAGGAAGTAGGAGCAGATGCCTTACTTATTGTAACACCATATTATAATAAAGCTACACAGGGTGGTCTGATAAAGCATTATACGGCAGTTGCAGAAGCAGTAGATTTACCGATTATTATGTATAACGTTCCCGGAAGGACAGGATGTAATATCCAGCCGGCAACAGCAGTTACATTAGCAAAGAATGTTAAGAATATAGTAGCTATTAAAGAGGCATCAGGTAACATCTCTCAGGTTGTTAAATTAGCAGCACTTGCTGACGGATGTATTGACATTTATTCAGGTAATGATGATCAGGTTGTTCCACTGTTGTCATTAGGAGGTAAGGGAGTTATCTCCGTAACAGCTAATATTATTCCTGAAGATACTCACGATATGGTTCAGAAATATCTTGACGGAGATGTTAAGGGTTCAATGGAATTACAGCTTAAAGCAATTGAGCTTTGCGATGCAATGTTCTGTGAAGTTAATCCTATTCCGGTTAAGAAAGCTGTTGAATTGGCAGGACTTTGCAATGGATATATGAGAATGCCTATGACGGAAGCAGAGCCTAAGAGCATTGAGCAGATCAAGAAGGCAATGCAGAATTATCCTGTAAAAATGATATAAAAACACATGGAGACGACAGTCGACATGGTGTTGTAATAAGAAAGGATGAATAACTGTTCAGTACAGAACAAAATATACATATGACGGAACTGAATAGTTACAAAGGGTGATGTTATGACAAGAATTATAATGCATGGTTGTAATGGTCACATGGGACAGGTGATCACAGAGCTTGCATCAAATGATAAAGATGTAGAGATTGTTGCAGGTATTGACATTGTTGACAATAGAGATAATGGATATCCGGTATTTACAGATATATTTGCATGTGATGTAGAGGCTGATGTAATAATTGATTTTGCTGCTGCTGTGGCAGTTGATAATCTTCTGAAATACAGTAAGGAGAAGAAGATTCCCGTTGTATTGTGTACAACAGGATTGAGTAAAGAGCAGATTGAAGCAGTTAAGGAAACAAGTAAAGAAGTTGCTATTTTGAAATCTGCCAATATGTCACTGGGAATCAATACATTGATAAAGCTTCTTAAGGATGCGGCTAAGGTATTCGGACCTGCCGGATATGATATTGAGGTTGTTGAGCAGCATCACAGACTTAAGAAGGATGCTCCAAGCGGAACAGCGCTTGCACTTGCTGATTCGGTAAATGATGCACTTGGTAATGAGTATGAATATGTGTATGACAGAAGTTCAAGAAGCATGCAGCGTCCCGATAAAGAGATAGGTATATCTTCTGTCAGAGGCGGAACTATTGTTGGAGTACATGATGTCATTTTTGCAGGAACAGATGAGGTTATAACATTTAATCATACAGCATACAGCAAATCTGTATTTGCAAAAGGAGCTATAGAAGCAGGAAAGTTTTTAGCTGGAAAACCATCAGGTATGTATGATATGGCTGATGTAATTGAGGCAAAATAATATGAAAGACGGATTTATCAAGGTTGCTGCGGCCACGCCTAAGCAGAAGGTCGCTGATTGTGAATATAATCAAACTGAAATAATCAAATTGATCAAAGAGGCAGATGAACAAAACGTCAAGGTTTTGGTATTTCCTGAATTATGTATTACAGGATATACCTGTGGCGATCTGTTTTTGCAGGATCTGTTGCTTACAAAGAGTGAGGAAACTTTGGGCTTCATACTTGAGAGCACAAAGCATATGGAAATGATAATTGTTCTCGGTATGCCTCTTATGGTTGCTAACAGTCTGTACAATGTCGCTGTCTTCTGTCAGGCAGGGGAGATACTTATGGTAGTTCCTAAGTCTGTGATGCCTAATTATCAGGAGTTTTATGAGGCAAGATATTTTGCGGAGGGTGTGGAAAGTCCTTATGGAATAACTCTCTGCGGACAGGAGACTATGTTTGGAACCCATCAGATACTTGTATGTGAAACAATTCCGGAACTGTTGATCTCTGCGGAGATATGTGAAGATATGTGGGTTCCGGATTCACCTGCTATTTCGCATGTCCTTCATGGAGCAACCCTTATATGTAATCCGTCAGCAAGTGATGAGATAGCAACTAAGGCTGAATACAGAAGGAATCTTGTTAAGATCCATTCTGCAAAACTTGTAAGCGGCTATATATATGCGGATGCCGGATTAGATGAATCTACGCAGGATCTTGTATATAGCGGACATAATATAATTGCGGAAAATGGCAGTGTTCTTTCACAGTCAGGATTGTTTGAGACAGGTCTTACTGTTGCGGATGTTGACATCAAGAGGATAGTCTCAGAGCGCAGGAGAATGACCACCTTTAAGAATCTTACCGGAAAATACACTGATGATGATGCATACCTTTATGTTCCATTTACCTTTAATATCGAGGAAACTGATATAGATAGGGATTTCCCTAAGACGCCTTTTGTTCCGTCTGATGATTCTAAAAAAAGCAAACGATGTGAAGAAATAATTACATTACAGGCTATGGGACTAAGGAAACGTCTTGTTCATACGAATTGTAAGCATACGGTTATAGGTCTTTCCGGAGGTCTTGATTCCACTCTGGCACTTCTTGTGACTGTTAAGGCTTATGATATATTGGGATATGATCATTCAAATATAATTACTGTTACAATGCCGGGCTTCGGTACAACAGATCGCACATATCAGAATGCAATAGATCTTGCCGGGTCACTGGGAACAACTATCAAAGAGATTTCGATTGTGAAGGCTGTCAGACAGCATTTTGAAGATATTGGTCAGGATGAAAATGAACATGATGTGACTTACGAGAATTGTCAGGCAAGAGAACGTACACAGATTTTGATGGATATAGCCAATAAGAATGGTGGTCTGGTGATCGGAACGGGTGATATGTCTGAGCTTGCGCTTGGATGGGCAACGTATAATGGAGATCATATGTCAATGTATGGAGTCAATGCATCAATTCCGAAAACGCTTGTCAGATATCTTGTTCGCTGGTATGCAGATAATACAAGTGAGGATGTTGCTAAGGTTTTGTATGATGTGTTAGATACACCGGTAAGTCCGGAACTTCTACCACCAAAGGATGGAAAGATTTCTCAGAAGACAGAGGATATAGTAGGTCCATATGAATTACATGACTTTTTCCTCTATTATATGCTAAGGTTTGGTTATTCTCCGTCAAAGATATTAAGAATTGCTATTAAATCCTTTGAAGGTGATTATGATAAAGAAGTAATACTTAAATGGATGAAGATATTTTATAGGAGATTTTTCTCGCAGCAATTCAAGAGATCATGCGTGCCGGATGGTCCTAAGGTCGGAACGGTTGCTTTATCACCGCGTGGGGATCTGCGTATGCCAAGTGATGCAAGTGCTAACTTGTGGCTTAAAGAATTAGAAAATCTACTTTCTTAATATTTTGTGAAAATGAAAGAATAAAACTTCAAAATACGGATTTTTGTGATATAATAGTTTCCACTTGGCACGCGAAGCGAGCCGTAGTGGAACTAATATCGACACCTTAATGAGCGCAAAGCGCGAATTTTAGTTGTTGATATAATAGTTTCCACTTGGCAAAAGTCCGTATTATTTTTGTGTATAAAGTTGAGACGAGAGGAAAGTAACGTTGGACAATGTTGTTATAGAAGTCAAAGATTTATATAAGATATTTCGGGTTGGCTCTTCTAAAGTTCATGCATTAAACGGAGTTGATTTCAAGGTTTATGAAGGAGAGTTCTGTGCTATAGTCGGTACATCAGGTTCGGGTAAGTCAACTCTCCTTAATATGCTTGCTGGATTGGAGAAACCGACGAAAGGGGAAGTCATAATTGACGGTCATCATATTGAAAAGATGAAAGAAAACAAACTTGTTAAGTTCAGAAGAGAGAATGTCGGATTCATTTTTCAATCATTTAATCTCTTAGGAACCTTGAATGCTTTAGAAAATGTTGCCCTTCCATTATCATTTCGAGGAGTACCTAAGGAGGTTCGGCTTAAAAGGGCTATTAAGATGCTTAAGCTGGTCGGTCTTAAGGAACATGCTATGCATAAGCCCAGTCAGATGTCAGGTGGTCAGCAGCAGCGTGTGGGTATGGCGAGAGCACTTGTGGTTAATCCAAAGATAATGTTTGCGGATGAGCCTACAGGTAATCTGGATTCTAAGACATCAAAAGAAATGATGAATCTTATGAGGCAGGTTGTTAATGAACATCATAAGACGCTTGTGATGGTAACGCATGATGACAGTCTTGCTGCTATTGCGGATAGAGTAATCCGAATAGTTGACGGAAAGATTGTTAATATAGAGGATAGACGCACAAAGGTTATGGAGGAATCAGAAACATGAAGGAAAAGAGAACCATTAATAAAAATCGGATTAGGAGAGTTAAGATAGCACTGCCTGTGTTAATTGTGGCTATTTGCATGCTGATTAATATATCGGGTTCTGTTATATATGTTAATGCAATGGATGTCAACACAGTGGATATCAATGCAATGGGTGTTAACGGAGACAGTACTGCGGCTAATAGTGCAAATAATAATATAGTTAATAATGCAGGAACCGGTAATAATATTGATCCTAATGGAACACTTGGTAAGAATTCCGACGTTGGTGTAGAGGTGACTGAATCAATCAAGGGTGTTGCCGGCAAGGATCTGAAGGTATCATTTAAACTGGTTTCAGGTAAGCCGGACACTATCAAACTTAAGAGTGTATATCCTGTTATTGATACAACATTTCCATTTGAGACAAGCGGAGATGCATATAAGATTGAATATGCGGGTGATGATGTTAACAAGCAGGCGGCCTTAGATGCTGAATACACCTTGAAGGTACGTTCTGACCTTGAGGATGGATATCAGAGTGTTCGTTTTATTGGTGAATATACCAAGATTGCAGCAGATGGTTCATCATCTGATTTCTATGTAATTAAGACCATCAATATATATTTTTCAGCGACAGAGCCGACAACGGCTACAACACAGTCCTCAACCTCTAAGAAAAGCAGCAGTAGTAAGAAGGAAACGACTACTACCGAGAGCGATGATGACGATGATGATGATACGGGAAGCAGCAGTAGCAGCTCATATTCCGGATACAGTGGCAGCAGCTCATCCTCATCTTCATCTGATGATGATGAGTCAACACCACCTAAGCTTATAATTGAAGGGTTTGATACAGATCCGGAGAAGGTTATGGCCGGAAGCAGTTTCAAGATGAAGATACATGTTAAGAACTCTTCTGACAAGACTAATGTATGTAACGGAAAGTTTTTGATCGGTGACGAATCGGGTAATTTCCTTCCGGTATCAGGATCTAATGCAGTTTTTGTAGATAAGATTGAAGCCGGCAAAACAGGTGATTTAGAGATAGAGCTTAAGACAACGGCTGACCTTCCTCAGAAAAATTATCGTCTTATGATCAAGGGCGATTTTGATGACGGTAAGGGCAATAATTTCAGTGCAAGTGAAAGCGTATATCTTACCGTATATCAGGAAGTTAAGATGAATGTTACTGATGTGACCTTAACTCCTGAGTCAATAGGAATCGGTTCTTCCGGAAGTCTTGTGTTTACCATTAATAACCAGGGTAGTGCAGGTGTATATAATATAAGTGTTTCCACTGCTGACGAGGCGGTTGCGGCGGTAGAAAGCTATGTTGGAAACATTGCGGCTAATTCTTCGGCATATGCAACCTTAGAAGTTACAGGTAAGCAGGATAATTCAGATAAGGGAACGATTAAGGTTAAGATCAACTATGAGGACTCGGAAGGCAATAAGGGTGAACTTGAGCAGGATGTTCCGTGTCTCGTAGGTGTTGATGCAGCAGGCTATGATGATTATGAAGATTATGAAGAATTTGAGGATGATGAAGATGAAGAAATACCCTGGTGGGTATGGCTTATTATTGGATTGGTTGCGGCTGCTATTATAATTGTTGTTATTGTCATAGTCGTTAAGAAGAGAAAAGCAAAGCTTCAGAAGCTTATGGAAGAAGAGGATGAAGCAGAGCTTTTTGGTGATGAAAATTCTGAAGCAGACAAGGTTTCCGAAAATGTTGACAAGAGTGGAGAAGAAGACGAATCAGGAGATAATAATGGTGATGTTTCCTCTGAGAATGGTGAAAAACCGGATGATGAAGACACAGAAGTGATCCCTGAAGAGGAAACAGAAGTGATTGACGATGAGGATATTCCTACTGTTAATTTAAATGATTATACAAGAGGTTGAGTAATAGATGAGATTAGCTGATATTTTAGGTATGAGCCTGTCAAATCTGTGGAGACGTAAGATACGATCATTTTTGACGGTACTAGGTGTAATAATCGGTACAGCATCGATAGTTGTAATGCTTTCTTTGGGATTAGGTCTTAAGCAGGCAACAATGGCTGAGGTCAACTCTGCAGGTGGTCTGACAGAGATATTTGTCACATCTGAAGCAGATTACGGCGAGGGTGAATTGTTGTTAGATGACAGCACGATAGATAAGATGATGGAGATAGACAATGTCAAAAGTATTGAACCGCAGCTCAATTTTACCTTGTCAATGCTTGCCGGGAAGTATGAATCAGAAGATGTAAGTATTATCGGAGTGACACAAAACTATCTTAAAGATATTGAATTAGAGGCAGGAAAGCTTCCGGAATCAAAATCTGATGGAGATCTCACACTGCTTTTCGGTAATCAGGTACTTAAGGAATTTTACGAGTCTGCCACAGGTGTATATCCCTATTATGAGAAGGATGAGGTTCCTAAGGTTGATTTGTTAAGGACTACAATTTTTGGTGGTATCAGTAAGGAAGATTATGAATCTGACAGTGATTCGGACAGCTCAGATACTACTACGGTTAAGAATGATGTTGATCCGATTTTTTCCGAAGATAGTGACGATTTTGAGAGTGAATTTTCAGGCGGAGATGATTTTGGCTCATCTGATGATAATAGTCAATCATCTGATGATAATGAAACGACATCTGGTCAGACTACAGATTCTGAGAATGATCCGCTTGACAACTTGGGCAATTTATCAGATGACTCTTATACTAATACAAGTGTTTCTATCTTTACTTCTGATATGAAGAGAGTACCGATTAAGGTATCCGGAATCACAGTCGGATCAGAATCGGATTATTCGGATTTTTCATATAATTGTTATGCAGATATGGATAATCTCAAAGCATTTATCAAGAAGAATTACGGATTAAATGATGTTGTTCCGGAACAGCCGGTTGATAAGAACGGAAAACCATATAAAGATTTGAAGTATTCTCAGCTGGTAGTTAATGTAGATGGCTCTGAAAATGTTGAAGAAGTGTTGCAGACTATTAACGATATGGGATATCGTGGAGATGCTAATAAGGAATGGATTGAAGAGACAGAAAAACAATTTATGATCATTGAAGCAGGACTTGGTGGAATAGGTGCTGTTGCAATGCTGGTTGCGGCTATCAGTATTGCCAATACCATGACGATGTCTATATATGAGCGTACTAAGGAAATAGGTGTTATGAAGGTGCTTGGATGCAGTCTTGGTAATATCAGATCAATGTTCTTATCAGAAGCAGCATTTATTGGTTTCATTGGAGGAATAGCCGGAATTGTATTAAGTTTTATATTATCAATAGCTGTGAATCAGTTTATTGCTCCAACTATTATGGAAGATAATGGCTTTGATGCCAGCTTGAAAATTTCCGTAATACCACCTTGGTTAATATTGGCGGCAATAGGTTTTTCAACGATAATCGGAATGCTTGCAGGATTCTTCCCGGCGCAGAGAGCGACTAAGTTAAGTCCTCTTGCAGCTATCCGTAATGAATAGTTTTGATAATGCAAAGGCAATTGAGAAACGATAGTTGATAAAGCGTTTCTTAATTGCCTTTTTTGGCTGTTAGAAGTTCAAGACTCGCGGAGCGTTTAACTCAGTCGGAGCTTGAACTCCGACTGAGTTAAACAGCTTTTCTTGAAGCAAAATCAATCTGCTGTACAAGTCCTGCAGCTCCGGTTGATTCATGTAAGAAAAAGCCTGATTGTCTGACAACCGCCTGTGTGTCGTTTGATTCAAGAGATTTGTGAGAAAATTCGGTATTTGCCGCTCCTAAGTATATGGCTCCTATATCGGAATATTTAAGACCGGTCAATATATCATTTCCTGTAGCATCTTTACGCCATACCTTGAGGCTGTCATATATGGAATCATTTTCATCGATCCAGCCATTGCCATCCTCATCAAATTCTGCTAGCTCAGCAAAACCGTTCCCTGTTGTTGCACCGAATAATTCTTTGCCGTTGTCTATAGTACCGTTACCGTCACGATCAAGTGCTAAGAATGCATTGCCTGCAGCGAGCTGTGAAATCTCTTCTTCTTTTCCGTCACCATCAAGATCGAAAAACCATTTCTGGTCACTTATCGTTTCGGGTGCATCATCGAGATTGAACACTAGAGGATCCGTGAGCATAAAAGGAAGACCTTCCGTTATTGTTGAAACAGATTCTGTAAATGATCTGCCCATTGCAAGCGACATATTGAAATCAATAGTTCTTCCATCTGACGTGGTCACTTTTCCGACTGTGTTGAATGTCGTATATTCGGTCTCTGATACTGTGATCGTATCCTCCTGTCTGGTCCATAAAGTACCTGGTTGACCTATTCGTGTTGTAAGGTCTAAGTCTGAACTGTTTTCGGTTGAATAGTTGTGGCTACCGATCCCCAAAAGCTGCTGTTTGATTCTCTCCATGAATTCCTCGATCCGTTTGATAAGTTGGTCGTGGAAATCCTGAATTGAATTTCTGACACTTACTATACCGGTCGGTCCCATATAAAAGCTTGAATATAGGTCCGAACCCAGATATTCCGGTTCTTCATCGGTAGTCTGGAAAGTATCATAACTTTCGCTGTCGTTAGAGCTGCGATTTCCTGTAGAGCTTTGGAACTTCATATAGTTATAAGCGAAGCTTCCATAGGAAACTGTTGCCGATTCCTTCGGCACTGAGTAAGACATCTTCCTTGATGCCTGTGTAGTGTTTGCGTGGAACCTTCCGGAATCCACGGAAACGATGCTTGTGTCGATTTTCATACGTCTCACCCATCCTTTCGATTGTAGATTCCAGTCTAACCTGATATATATTTCGGAATAAATGGGGAAAATGTAAAGAACATTTTGGAAAATATTGCTGCGAAACTCAGGTTTGTTATTTCTATAGTTGTGAACATTGTATAATTCAAATGCAGACGCGTTCTCACTCCGTTGTTAGCGTAGCGGTACTAATGCACCATAATACGGTGCATAAGTACCGACGCTCACAAAGGGTCTGCATATTGAAACTATACAATGTTCACAACTAAATATACATTTTAGAGAGTTTCGCAAATTAAATAATGTGAATATCAGGTAAAGTGAAAATTGTTCTTTACATGAATAGGGAAAACAAGTATAATGTGCAAGGTGCAAAAAAGGAAATGCGGGCAAGGTATATACCGCAGATTATGAGGATTATGCTATATGTATAAGGTTATTAAAACAGATGGAAATGCAAAGCGCGCAGTTTTTGAAACGGTACATGGAACTGTTCAGACACCGGTATTTATGAATGTCGGAACGGTCGCTGCGATCAAGGGTGCTGTTGCCACAACTGATCTTAAAGAAATCGGTACTCAGATAGAGTTATCTAATACATATCACCTTCATGTAAGACCCGGAGATCACATAGTTAAGAAGCTCGGAGGTCTCCACAGATTTATGAACTGGGATAGACCTATTCTGACAGATTCCGGAGGATTTCAAGTGTTTTCTCTGGCAGGTCTTAGAAAGATCAAAGAGGAAGGTGTAACATTTAATTCCCATATAGATGGAAGAAAGATATTCATGGGACCCGAGGAGAGTATGCAGATTCAGTCGAATCTTGCATCTACGATAGCCATGGCATTTGATGAATGTCCGTCAAGCACGGCGGAACGCAGTTATATAGAAGCATCGGTAGACAGAACCACAAGATGGCTTCATCGCTGTAAGACGGAGATGGCAAGACTTAATTCATTAGAGGATACCATCAATAAGAGTCAGATGTTATTTGGAATCAACCAGGGAGCCATTTTCCCTGATATAAGAATAAGGCATGCGAAAGAAATATCTGAGCTTGACCTTGACGGTTATGCGATCGGAGGACTTGCGGTTGGCGAATCTCATGAAGAGATGTATCATATCATAGAAGAGACTGTTCCTCATCTGCCAAAGGATAAACCGACATATCTCATGGGGGTCGGTACTCCGGCTAATATAATCGAGGCGGTGGACAGAGGAGTCGATTTCTTTGACTGTGTATATCCTAGCCGTAACGGAAGGCATGGACATGTATATACCAATCATGGAAAACTCAATCTATTCAATGCAAAATATGAATTAGACGAAAGACCGATTTCGGAGGAATGTAATTGTCCTACATGTCGTTCATATTCAAGAGCATATATCAGACATTTGTTAAAGGCAAAAGAAATGCTTGGAATGAGACTTTGTGTCTTGCATAATTTGCATTTTTATAATAATATGATGAGTGAGATTCGAACCGCTATTGAAGAGGAGCGCTTTAAGGAGTATAAGAAGATGAGGCTTGAGGGCTTTCTTCAGGGTGAAGATTGATTAGATTATATTTTTATCTAACTAAAATTTAATATAACTGTTTAAAGTGAAGTCTGAGGATGGCGCTTAACAGTTAATAATAAATATAAAGGAGTTACAATTATGTTATCAATGATATTGACAAGTGGTGCTAATTCACAGGCAACAGGCGGGTCTATGATAATGACAGTAGTTATGATTGCAGCCTGGATCGGAGTTTTATATCTTATTATGATAAGACCTCAGAGGAAACAGCAGAAGGAGATTGACGCGCTTCGCGACTCAGTTAAGCCGGGTGATAATATTATGACCACAGGCGGATTTTACGGAGTAGTTCTTGATGTAGTTGAAGATACTGTTATCGTAGAGTTTGGTAATAACAAGAACTGTCGTATTCCAATGCACAAGAATGCTATTGCTGAAGTTGAGCGCGAAGAAGAGGAAGAGAAAAACGAAGGAAAATAATCAATAAGATTTATAACAGGTGAGGAAGACCGGAGATGACCATCCGGTCTTTTACATTTTATAGTAACCTTTGGTGGATTTTTGCTATTAAAAAATAATTTAATTTAACAATAAATAGCAAAAATACACAAATTAGGACTAGATTTTTTCTCTGATATATGAGAAAATATATCCAGTTGCGACGTTTTGTTCCTTGTTTCATATACATAGGATAAATGTCGGCTTAATTTAATATTGAAAGGAGTTTCAACATGATTTATTCACAAGAAGTAGAAAACATGTGTCCG
>CAMHMG010000051.1 GCA_946186175.1 uncultured Clostridia bacterium
ACAATCAACTCAACGAGTGTAAAACCTTTCTGGTCTTTCTTAAGTGCTTCAAGTCTCTTTCTCATAATTAATTCCTCCTTATACTTATAAAAATTCTTTGAAACTTACACTATTACGCGCACATATCTTATGTGCATATTTTACCATCTTTTGATAGTTTTGTAAAGTGTTTTGTGGATTTTGCACATATGTAACTATTAACAAATAAAAAGGATTATGTTTGTTAACATTTACCCAATCCATACAATTATTATATCGGAAAATAACATGTTTTCCTTAACATATTAAGACATTAATTTAAAAAATAATAATTCTATCCCATGTATCCTAGCCTCTCAACCACAAGAGCCATCCGGGTCAACTATTCAACTATGATAATTATGGTATATCACTATACATAGTGGCTTCAGTACTCGGTTTATATTTGACCTTGTTCTGTAGTGCTATTCTTCTTTCCTTCTGATATACAGTTTCTGCTCCATCAGCATCCTTCACATACACGATAACGTCAACATAATCTACATACTTAACTCCGCCTTCATCACGTGGCTGAAGTTTAAATTCCAAATCAATTTTATGCTCCTGATAGAAATCTATAGGAAGTTTTTCCTGAGCGTGCCATACAACCTTTTTCCCAATGTGAGACACTAATGTTGCAACGTTCCCTGCAGTAGTGCCTGTAACAATCTTATCCTCAAATAATTTCTTATATACATGATTGATTTCTACCGGTCTGCCATAATATCTCATGGTAAGATAACCACTTTCTAAATTGGCACTGTTTGTTGGTTCTCCCTCAACAGTCAATTCTCGTAATGTATTATCTTTGCCGTTAATGAGTAGGTCATTACATCCATTGGCATCAATCTGCACGGCATTCTCATTATCATTAATATTAGACGTAATATATTCTAATGTTGCTCCTGTATTGGCATCACTCGTATTACGCAGCTTGACATATCCGTTAAGACCATCTTCACTGCCCTGCATGGTCCTGATTTCCGCTTTAATCTCAGAGAGCACACCATCGGCAACAGTATATGAACTCATTCTCTGTTGTTCATCATAAAAGAAAATGATAGCATGGGATATACACATGGTTGCGGCTCCCATGAAAATAGCAAGCAAAGCAAATGTAACAATTAGTTCAACCATCGTTACACCTTTGTTCTTATGAATTATTCTCTTGTGAACATTTCCCTTACCACAATTCATAACGCCCCTGCTTTCTTAAACACTCATCGTTCGTGTCTATTCATATAATTCGTAAATATGCAATTAAAAATTAATCCTATCATTCAGCACCAACTGAAAAAAGAAACAATCTTCTGACATTATCTCCGGTATCATTTGTTGTTACATTATACTCATCGTTGCTGCCATCTCTCTCAAAATTAATGTTAGCTTTATATAATTCAAAATCTATTGTAGGATCACTCTCTCCTGTTTGACCTTCTATTTTAAACGAATATTTAATTTTATCACCTGTACCTAATTTGTATCCATTGTCGAACTTCTCTACAACAGCTCTTTCAAAAGCCCCATTTCTCCTGTCAACATCTGTTGCTTCTTTTAACAGATTGGATGCAAACTTAATACTGCTGTATAATATGACCATAACAAGAGTAAGCATTACAAATGCAACCAATATCTCTATCATTGTCATACCTTTATTACATTTATTATTCAATCTGCTCGCTCCTTTCGTCTTCAATATGATCACAATATAGTTCCAACACTCTCCAGCAATACATACATCCTCGTAAAACAATAATAGCTTAATTACATACAGGCAGCTGCTTTATTATATTCACTCCCAATGATTATAGTACCCCATAAATTTATATGTTGTATATGTATTCTCATTACCGATCTCATATTTGCATATACATGATGACATCACTTTGTCACCATCAGAAACAGAAATCGTTATTACAAGATTTCCCTGGAACAGATCACTCTTATCAAGTACAAGTGTGATGTCACCATACATACCCTGACCTTCTGCCGTAAGAGTTTCCTTCTTAGGTGCATCATCAGCAGTATTCTCTATAAACGTATCAATATGCTTGACCAAATCATCATTTGTAATTCCAGCAATACTCTTCTGCTCCAGTCGATCCTTTAATACCTCAGAAAATGACATGGTCTGCTGATAATATAATTCGTCTCGCCCTTCATCATTGACAGTTGCAAGCATCTGGTATGCAGCCATGAGCAGTGTAAGAGAAAGGATCATAACAACCGCCATGACGCAGACCACTACTATCATGGCTGCGCCGCGGTTATTTTTCTTTTTTGCAATATTAAGTTGAAAACTATCATTTGTCTTCTTAATATTCAATTCTCACGTTCTCCTTTATACCCTTTTTTTCATGACCAGAACTAATTAATTGCATATATCAGATAGTATCAAATTATAATAAAGTCAAAGTCAGGAAACAATATCCGTCACTATTCATCCGGATCAAATTCCAGTTTTACAGTTCCACGTTTGACAGAGTTATAATTTGCAGGTAATTCTTTGTTACCGTCATCATATAACATACGTCCAATACAATACCCTGCTTTATCTTTTCCATTGCTGTAATCAATTGCAACCCCCTGTTTGTTATAATATTTTTCAAACAGCTCTCTGGTCAGATCTATACGAGTGTATGGAACCAGATTTTCCCTGCCATATACACACCAGACAAATATACCATATCCATCAAAGTTATAATCATCGATGTCTACATCATCAGGTATTGTAAGTTCAACATTAATCTCACCTGTATTGCCTTCTTCAATGTATGTATATTGATCTGCGTTCGTCTTGGCAAGTATTACAGGATTATTATATTTGTCTTCGATCTTATTATTAGGTTTTCCAACAAGTGCTACAGCAAACCCCTGTGCCTCACTTGGTCTTTGAGCTTTATTATCCCCATCAATATAGTAATTCAGTGTTGTTTTGAAATTAATTGTATGTTTATCAATTACAGTATATTCTGTACCGGTCATATCAAGATGTGTATTTTCAACGACCGGCTCTCCTCCTTGAGGAATATATACCTTAGTTGTCAATGATGCACTTCTGTCAACTTCATTACCATCCTCATCCGTCTCTACAGCATATGCAACAAGTTTTAATTTAGATCCATTAGCATTATAATATTTCGTCATAAGCGCAAGATAAGGTATCTTGATCTGTTCATTTTTATTCTTCAGATTGCCTCCCTGTTCAGGATCAACAGATATTACGTATGGTTTGTCAGCATCTTTCTGCTTACCCTCCACTTCAACATAGATCTTGACCCTGTCAGAATTGTAAGCTGCATAATCGGCATAGTTGTCAAGATAAACAACATCACCACTGTACCCGCATAAGCTTACGAATATTTCAGGTGTAGGAAGCGGTTTATTCATAGGGAAACAATAATAACTGCTGTATGCCGAATCAGCTTCACTCAATACATCTTTGTCTTTGACCCTTATAACAGCATAATAGTCATATTCATCCCAATCAAGCTGTTTACTGAGCGAATTAGGTAATTTAACCCTGTAATGTGTTGTTCCTATAGGAGTATCCTCATAAACTTTCTTCTTTCCTTCAACTTCTGTATCCGTGATTTCCAGAAGCTCATCTGCACCGGATGGTGTATAGCCATGAGGAACCTGATATACTTTTACATCAAGTTTGCATTCAATGTCAGAGGCATCAGATGAATAGTGGCTATTATACATTGACCAATCAACATATCCGTCAGTTATACTGAAATCATCTTCACCTTTATCATTTTTCTTAATTGTCGAAATAGTGTTAGATGATTCTCTATAAAGAACATATTTTTTATAATTCTCAGTAAATGTTGCATCACCGTAAGTCTTATCATACAGTGCAGTAACATAATAATATGTAGGTTCTGTAATACCTTTCTCCACATCAATCTTACTGATATCAATCAAAATACCAATATCTCTGGCATTATTAATGATATCTTTCTCTTCATCATAGCAGTCTAACGCCTTAGCATATGATTTTGCAGCTGTCTCAGTAATTTCAGTATAATGATAAGTATATGTATCAGCATCTGATTTGATACTGTTAATTGCAGACTTCGAATACCAGACTGCAAAATGGAAGTCTTCATACTTCTCTCCAACACCTGTCAACGTATGTCCGACAGGCATCTCATGTTTATATAAATTCGACACACTGCCGCCATCCATCTTAATATCTTCACTTAATAATAATGTCACATACTGACCTGTAATCTTATCACGTGCAAATATCTCATATCTGAAATACTGAGGAATATCACTATCATTGCCGCTGCCCTGTGAATTATATCTAACTGTTCCTTTAAATGTAAGATCATTATTCTCGTCAAGTACAAAGCAGCCGTCAGAAACATTACCATCCTCATCCTTATAAGTACTTTCATCTACATCATAATTAATATTCAAGTTGTTTCTTAAATTATTCTCCTTGAATAAAACTGTTGTTTTTTTACTTGGATTTATTTTCACCTTATTAGATGAAATGCTTCCTTCTGCCTTAGCCCAGAAATCGTTATCACTCCATCCGGTCTGTACCGGAGCAGCGTAATCAAACAGACTATCGATCACTTTATTACCTGTACTTGCAGGTTTCGTCATATCAATAGCAACTGTATTCTCGTTATATCTTACAATCTGTGTTCCAACAGGATAATCATCTGCATTAGTCAGGACAATATACCATTCAGGAGATTGACCATAATCATTAAGCCCGGTTTTCTCTGCAAAAGAATCAGAACGCTTTCTACCCACACAAATTGCCATAAACTTCGGATCAGGAAGTTTGGTTGTATGGAAGTAATTCTTCTCTGTACCGGTCGAAAGATCCTTGATGTATCCGCTGCTTCTCACAGTTCTGTCTGCTCCTGCAATCGTCTTCCACTCATCCGTAATCTCAAAGTAATTGTATATTTTGCACCCATCTCCCGGAGAAGCATACCAGTAATCAATATCAAAGCTTTCATATGCAGTGAGATCAACACTTTTGGGCACCTCAAAATGTCCAATGTCAACTTCTGCACTTTCTCCAACTGAAAGCGGATAATCTCTATACGCTACAGTTTCATGCCACTTCTTTGTCACGCCGTTCTCTTCCACCGACTTAACACCATACAATTCAACTCTGAACACCTGATCTACCGGAGGTTTGGTTGATCCGTTAAATGAATTATAGGTAAGAGTACCTTTATATTCAGGTTGTCCTTTAACATTATTGAGCGTTTCCGCATTACGGGGTTCCGGATCTAATTTATAATCAATCGACGGTTCAATTACAGACGGAATATAAACTGTAAAATTGTATGGATCTGCATCAAGATAACCATCTGCCTTTGCGTATCCATATAATTTAAGATCAGCTTTGTTAGTAGTAAATTTACCTTCAATATCAACTGCATTATTAAGCAGATTAGACGTAATAACATTCCCCTCTGCATCAACTATCTTATCTTTGGAAAGCTTAACTGTCTTTGATGCATTCGGTGTATTATCATTATTCAGCTGATAAGCGCCTATTTCAAATCCCGGAAGTGACGCATATGCGGCAAATTTCTCAGGATTAGTCAGATGCAGCATCCATCTGCTTTCATATGCATTACTACTGTTCTTGACTGTATATTTCACAATCTCAAACTCAGGAGTAGGCATCTTAGGCTCTAAAGGAACGTAGCTCTTAATAGTAGGTGTGTTTTCTATCCTACTATACTCACCAGCTTCATCTCTGGAATCCCTGGCTCTTACAACTGCATAATATTTACCGTCATCTTTCATAAGTTTGTCAGGAACTTTGAATACTGTTTTTGTTCCATACACTTTATCAGGTTCATCACTGTAGCCTGCATAATCATTAACAAGATGATAATCACCAAGATAATCAGATATCTTGCTTGGATCAAATTCTTCGGTAGAATCTAATCGAATATATTGTATTTTCACATCGAACTCTGTTGCTGACGGAGAATTATCATCGTTAGATTTAATTTTCCATGTTGCCTCATAATATTCATTATTATCACTCTTTTTAACATTAACATCATAGACTGTATCAGGTCCTTTAGCTTTATATACATTAATAAATGTTGTGAATTTATTATCAAGTTCATAGTAATCAATATCATACTCGTCTAGAATAGGGAGTCTTGTTGAATTAACTTTATTATCAAGATTTTCTCCAAGTTCATCTGCTGCCTGATTTCTAAATGATGCATTTTTTTTGATTCTGTCAAAATAGAAATGATCAATAAGTGTTCTATTGTACGGTTCTGAACTCGTATGTTCAGACAGACCGTTATATAATATATTAGTTTTGATAATTCCATTCTTAGTCCTGATCTTAATCTCACCTTCATTTTCATCAATCCATGCATTTTCAGCATTAAGAGATGAGGTTACAACTCCTTTAGGCTCAACAAAAAGAACATACTTTTCTTCTGTTCCAACGAAATAAGATGCCGATACTATTCTTTCAGAAGCAATTCTCGACTTGTTATAATCATCAATATAAACACTTAGATCATCAACCTTATTTATACGTGCGTTCTTGAAATTAGAATTATATGTGGCATATTTCTTGGAATTATCAGCAGGCTCACTTGTAGCAATATTTACATTGACCTTTGCCAGATCATTTGTAACATATGCATCTGTCTTTGTAGCAGTTCTGTCATATCCCGACTTAAGAATCAGTCCATTATTTGTAGTGTACTGGAATGATGATTCATCCAAATAGTAATTATTACCGCAATATTTAAATACATGGGCAGAATTGTCACTACTAAGCGGGTCGTAAGCTTTTGTAAAAAGGATCATACCGTTTTTCATTTTGATATTGTAATTATCCGAATAGTTGGACATACTATAATTACTATCTTTATTATTATAATTATAATTTCCATTCATTCTAACAGAAAAACAATTTCTTATTGTAGTATATCCTGTCCATGTATCCTTATTTGTATCCGGATCAAATTTGTCCCTGCCTGCTGAAATACCTCCACCGGCCATAGTGAAAAGGGTACCTTCCTTTCTTCCCTGCGAATATGAAGTCCAAAAATCGGAAGAATAATTACGACATGTGTCAATATTAACAAATAAGCTATTGACCGCATACTTGGTATTGACATTATCTTTTGTAAGACAGCCTATCTGTCCTACAATTCCTGCACATTTTGAAAAACTATAGATCCTTGAACATCTTCCATTTACACAATCTTTAATATTAACAGTATATAATGAAGTACTAAGCGGTGCAGATATTTCTCCTACAATTCCTCCAACATCATTAGCAGCCATATTAGCTCTTATATCTTTAACCAATGAGGTCTCATACTCAAGTCCCTGCATAGGAAATGAAATAACACCATAATTATTACAATGCAATACCTGACTGACCTGACCTGCTTCCAGATTAGTGTAATGTGACACAATACCTCCTGCAGTTCCGCTCATACTTCCATTAATCTCGGTAGAATATCCTGTCATCGTCATTCCGTAATTATAACAGTATTGGACATTTCCACCCATACCACAAGCCTGCCCCAATACTCCACCGGTATTATGTCCATAATAATTAACAATTTTTCCTACATTAATACATTTTTCAACATACCAGCCAGTCTTTGTTTTATTATATTGTGTCCCAATAACGCCGCCTACATAATGAAATCTGTTATCGGGTCCGTAACTATTTCCGGTACCTTTACTGATATTCATACTTTTGCTATTCTTATAAATTATAGGTAATTCCAAACGCACATAAGCAAAATTGATCAGATTATTAACAAGCTTATCATCTGCTGCATTATTACCTATGACACCACCTGTAGCATCATATGTAACTAATGGCATATAATTTTCCACAAGCCATCTTCCCGTAGCGCAGGAATCTACACGACCGTATTCCGTATTAAATCCAACAATGCCGCCAATGCATCCTTTTCCTTTAACATCAACATCATTTTTCTTATAACCCATTGATATTATATATTGATTATTATTCGCACTGTATGCATCCCACGTTTTGCCATCATTAGTATCTGTCATCTCATACTTAGGGAGGGCATACTGATACTTATCTTTATTATAAGTAAGGTATCCTGCCGTTTTCTTTGCTGCATCAGTCAATTCTCCCGTGTTATCATCAATTAATAATTGATTCAAAGATATGACTGCTTCATTGGAAATTGACGAATCATCATCAGATACTTTTTTAAGTTTTTCCTCTGCCTGAGAAAAAAGAGTCATATTATCAGATACTTCGCAACTTTTCTTCTTGTTATCAACAGTATCATTGCTACAAACAAAGTCACCATCTTCTTCATAAAATGCTTTATCAGTATAACCACAATCTTTGATAGTACCATAATTAACTGCAGTTACTCCTCCTGTCATACCATCTTTAACAGTAATTATACTTTGTCTGATTATATTAACAACTTCAACACCGTCAACATTAACTTTAACGGCTTTTCCATCATTGCCTGATTTTTGGGAAAGACCGGTAATATAACATTTTTCAACTTTAGAAGAAGAATAATTGATACCGCAGATTCCACCAACCTTAGAACTCTTCGTGATCTTAGCTTCAGATGTATCCGTTTCCACAAAATTGCAAAAACCGGTAACATTAAACTGTCCGCCTATTATGTAACAGCCTTTAATATTTGCACTATTAGTTCCGTCACCATTCTTTCCTGCAATACCGCCAATAGTCATTCTGGCAGAGCTTTTCTTATTCTTTGTAATACTTCCACCAAACTTACAATTATTGACTTCGCCTTTATTAAGCCCTACAACTCCGCCTATGCATTCAGCCTGACCCTCATCAACAAAATTAAATGTTACCTCAACATTCTTAACAACCGCATTTTTGGAATTAGTTCCTACAGCACCACCGATAATAAGCTTAGTCTTATTAGACTTATAACCGAGGTATTTCCCTGATCTTCCATTATCAACAACACCATCATTTCTACCCACAAGATAGCCTAATGTATCAACATCATTACCGGTAATGATGATCTTATCATCAACACCCGCTACATCTGCAATTGAACAATCGCAATCTGAAACTATACAATTCTCATGATTGACCGATGTAATTGCACCCGCAACAAGCATATTACCTTTTATCTGAGGAACATAAGGCTTATTATCATGGTCTTCTTCTGCCTCCGCTCTGTCAACAAGACAGTCGTTCATAAAGCCGAAATTCTCTGAAGCAATTCCGGCCGATACACCCTTAGTAGCACTTGGGCAGCCATATGATTCGCATGACTTTATATATCCACCTTCGCCGTTAATTCCGACAACGCCACCGACAAAATCATTACCCTTTGTATCTCCATAATTACAGCAGTTAAGCATATGTGGATGAGCAGTATCAGAAATCTTGACATACCCATCCTCATCATTCTCCGTAACCTTATTATCTGCAAGTCCGGCTATATACAGATTACCAACAATTCCTCCGATAAATGATACATCATCGCCTGTAACATCAGCCTTATTGATAATAGATCTTGTTTCATCAGCAGCAAACAGCAAAGTATCCGATACATTATAACTTGTAACATTCTTCTTTCCGCCATCTGCACTTAACACTTCAGTCGTAACCTTACCACTTCTCTTCTTCATGGCAATATAGTGGTTATCATCCGTAGATGAAGGCGTGTTATTGGTTTCAACCGTTTCCTTATCAACACCTATTCCAAATCTTGTCGAGTCTTTGTCATACTTTCCATAGACATAACCAAACACACCACCTACACCATAAGAATAATACTGCGCATTAGAAACTGATTCTCCATTTGCTGTATCAGGTGTCTCGTTGTATATCTCTTTTCTTTCGTCTTCATCAGATACATCCGGTACTTCCTTATAATCTGTATCTTTTCCTGATATCTTTCCTTTAACACTACCGGAAGTCATTATTCTGTCTATTGAAGCGTTCTTCTTAAGCGCAACTGTACCAGCAGCCATTCCAATACCGGAACCAAATCTCTGATTCAGATTATTTATCTGTTCAGGATCAGTCGTATCTATTCCATTATCCTTAGCTTCCTGAATATCATTAAGATTGGCAAATACAGATGCCTCAAGCTTACAGTCCTTATCAAAGTATATCTCTCTTAAATCACCTTCATTACGACCGCACAACACACCTGCCGCCTGAATACTGTCAGAATATATAGCTTTCCTTGTTGTCTCATTACCTGTCGCACCATCTGACTTGTCATATTCCTCTTTGGACATGATCTTTGCAACAGCTTTAGAAAGGATAAGACGTTTGATCATACCCTTGTTAACACCGAATAATCCAACCGTTGTAGCCTTATTTACAGGAAACTCTTCCGAATTAGCAGAAATAACTTTACCATCCTCGCCATGTTCATAAGCTACAGAACTATTATTGCTTAACTTGAAGTTGACAAGCTGGTTTCCTTCACCATTAAAGACACTTTTCTCATTAAGCTTTGTTATCATTGGAAATACAAAGCCTGAATCATCTTTTGATAAAGGATAATAAGAGAAGTCAGCATTAACTTTCTTATTAACTCCGTCATAAATGACCGCATCATCAAAATCAAGATCTTTTGTAAGAACATACTGATGCTCTTTATCTTTATCATAATTGTAGTCTTCAACATATCTGATATTTGAAAGATGACGATTTCTCGAGATCAGATATGCATTATCATTATCAAAGTACTTGGCAAATTCACCAGTCTCTTCCTTTGTTACATACAAAGAATTCTCTGTATTAGACTCTAACGATCTGCTTGACGAATACAAGGTAGGATCTAACGGTTCAACAGTAACACTGGCTAAAATATTCATAGGTTCAGTTCCTATCAGCCTTGTTATGCTGTAGCCCGCATTACCTGTTCTTTTGGTAACAGGATCAACCTCATCAAGAAATGCCATGGATTGATCAGTAGAAAGCCCATCAAGAACAACAGACAAATAGTAACCATCTTCTGCATTTTCACACTCATTAAGTGAAACAACAAAATTAAAATTATTTATCTTCTTACCCTCAGAATCATAGACAGGCACATCCTTAACAAGAACCGGTTTATTCTTGTCATCATTATCATACATGGACATAAGCATATTTCTTGAAATCGAGAAACTACATAATACAGGTTTCTCATCCGTATCTTCAAGAAGACTGATATTAAAAATAGTATCAGCCTCTTTAATGCCTGACGAACTCTTAACTGTCAAAAACAATGTCTCTTCATTGTGTAACTCACAATCAACCATCTTAAGCTGTGGCAGATTATCAAGTTTTACAACATTAACCTGATCAGAGCTGTAATATCCGACCTGATAATTTTCTCTGAATTCAATCTTTCTATTATCAGCCTTAATAAAGAAATCGCCTCTCTCAACACACTCAGAAGAATCACTGTACTGTATTGAAGTAGCCCAATTACTGTAAAATGCGGAATAGACCTTATTCGAAGTAAGGTCAAACTCTACAACGATAGACGCATTAAGCTGCTCAGCATCGCTTACATATGCCTCAAGCATCTTAAATAATGGTTTCTCAGGATGTGCAGTATAATCACCTGTCTTGACAACCATATATCCATATTCATGAATATTTCCTTCATTATCCGTATCTATTGGAATACCATATGTTTCCTTATCAAGTCCGGCATCTCCGGGATTAGTCGCAAACTTGACAATACCATCAGCTACACCTTCAAAACTCTTCATATACTCGACAAGAGTTCCACGGCTTTCGGCAGCAGAAAGTGCAGACTGTGCAGCCATATATATGGTCTTAGCCTTTTCTTCACTACTCTCGTACTCATAATGGGCAATCCAACCCGTTACGCCCCACACAGCACCACCCATCATGATAGCCATTATAGTCAAAACAACTATCATCTCCACCAGAGTGAATCCCATATTAACCTTATTCAATATTCCCTTATTCTTTATATTCTGATGATTCATAGAGCCACCGCCTTAATATGTATTAACTGATCAATTGTTTTCTTATGTCTAATTGAATCAACTCAATTCCCTGTTACTGTCCATATATCTTTATCATCTCCGGTACCATTCCTTTTATATGAAGCAGTAAATGTTCCATCATTGTATGTAAATGTTGATATGACATACATTCTATTATCAGGATCAGTACTGTTATAAACCTTAGAATAAACCACATTATATGTCTGTGTTCCACCCGAAAAATCTATACCTGTAAGATCACTGATCTTATCATTGGTAATACGTGAATTCGGATCTACCAGATCATTATGTGCCTGTTCCACTATAGACGAAACAGCAAGAAATACTTTCTTACCGTCATTCAAGGTCGAGTTCATTCTTGCCTTGTCAATATAACCAAGAAATGCAGGACCAACAACAGCTGCAAGCATTGCTATGATCACAAGAACAACTATCAGTTCGACCAGTGTAAATCCATGCGTATCGCACAATTGACGATTCACTCTATCACGCAATTTGCAGCCTCTTGGCGACTCATCATAATCAATGCATATTTTATTGATAGCACTTTCATCTATTATATTCAATTTGCCAAAAATATTATTACGCATAAATAATCACCCAAATTCCAGTTTTCTGTATATTTTGTCGGCATTTATAGTCCATTTAATTATATCATTATTATAACATAATGTAAACAAAAACCCGAGGCTTAGCCCGGGTTTTCCTAAATATTATCACCTTCTGTATAACGACCTTTTGATAAGCTCAATAAATTCCTGATTGTCCTTAGTTCTTAAGAATAATTTTAAGATCTCCTCTACTCTCTCCTCACCTCTGTTGCTTGAGAACTCTCTGGTCATGGCATTAACTACTTCCTTCTCAACAGGTGTAAGCAGCAGATCATCACGTCTTGTTCCGGATTTCGCTATATCAATAGCAGGGAATATCCTTCTCTCAGAAAGCTTTCTGTCAAGAACAAGTTCCATGTTACCTGTACCCTTAAACTCCTCGAATACAACATCATCCATTTTAGAGCCGGTATCGACAAGCGCAGTTGCAAGAACTGTAAGAGAACCTCCTTCTCTCATATTTCTCGCAGCTCCAAAGAACTTCTTAGGCATGTGAAGCGCTGCCGGATCAAGACCACCCGTAAGAGTTCTTCCACTTGGCGGTACGGTAAGGTTATAAGCCCTTGCAAGTCTTGTGATCGAATCAAGCAGAATCACAACATCTTCTTTGTGTTCAACAAGTCGTTTTGCACGTTCTAGCACCATCTCAGAAACCCGTTTATGATGCTCAGGCAATTCATCAAATGTAGAATATATGACTTCGACATTAGGACCCTCGATAGTTTCCCTTATATCCGTAACCTCTTCAGGACGTTCATCAATAAGGAGCACTATAAGATGCATATCCTTATATTGCCTGCTAATACTTACCGCAATCTGTTTTAACAGCGTCGTCTTTCCGGCCTTTGGAGGAGCGACTATCATACCACGCTGTCCCTTACCGATCGGTGCAAGAAGATCCATAATTCTCATCGAAATAGTGCGTGAGTGTTCATTTTCAAGTTTGATCCTCTCATCAGGGAATATTGGCGTGAGATCTTCAAAACTCTTTCTCTTGATTGCTTCATCAACACTGTATCCGTTAATTGATTTGATATACAACAGTGCAGCAAATTTTTCCCGTTCTGTTTTGATCTTCTTATTACCGATAATAATATCACCGGTTTTTAAATTAAATCTCTTGATCTGAGCAGGTGAAACATATATATCATCATCGCCCGGAAGATAATTCTCGCATCTTATGAATCCATATCCGTCTGCCATGACTTCAAGAATACCATTTGCCTCCTGCCCACTGTCGAGAGGTGATTCTGTCATATTGTTTTTTTCACCTTCACCTCTTCTGTCCTGTTCAACTTTTCTTTCGGCTTCAACCCTTCTGTCAGCCTCAGTTTTTCTTTCAGCTTCTACCGTTCTGTCAACCTCAGTTCTTCTTTCAACCTCAACTTTTCTGTCACCATCAGTCTTTCTGTCAACTTCCGGCTGACTGTCACTTTCAGACTTATTATCAGTTACTGTCTTTTTTGTACGTTCCTTCTTTACTTTTTTATCAGCTTCTATTATATTATCAACTGTTTTTTTATTCGCTTCTTTTTTTATCTTGTCTTCTTCTGACTTTTCTGTTTTTTGTTTTTCTGAATCGGACTTTTCTGATTTTATCCTTTCGGATTTTTGTGTTTCTGTTCCGTACTTCTCTGATTTCGACCTGACCGTCCTATTCTTTTGTGTTTTAGGCTTCTCTGTTTTTGTTTTTTCTGTTTTATCACTATCTGACTTTTCTGAAGCTGCCTGTTTCTTTCCTGTCATCTGTCTTTCTTTAACCGCAGTCAAAAATTCAGCCAATTCACCCTTCTTCATGCCTGAAACACCTTTGATACCAAGTTCTTTAGCCTGTTGTCTCAATTCTGCCAACGACATTTCCGCATAATTCATATAATAATTCTCCTCTTCCCAATATTCCCCAATATATAAAAACAACGGCAATTCATATGTAATCTGCCATTTGAATATTTCATGTAACTATTCAGATAGCATCCTGAATATACAGCAAGACGCATACACTAAAAAATATATTTACGATACGACAGACATATCATACATAATAAACACAACCAACTATTACAGCACACAAAATAAAACTATTATAATTATAACTATTGTATTAATTCTAAAAATTTAAATGGGGATAAATAACGAGTATAGATAATCAATAATCAATTAAGAACAGGCAGCATATGTGTGAACACAAATGCTGCCTCACATTCTAGTGTCTTAATCCTAAGCTTTCAACTAAAGCTCTGTAACGCTGGATATCAACCTTCTTCAAGTAAGCCAACATATTTCTTCTCTGACCCACAAGCTTAAGGAGACCTCTCTTAGAATGATGATCCTTAGGATGAGCCTTGAAATGCTCCTGAAGATCAAGAATTCTTGCAGTAAGAAGTGCGATCTGTACTTCCGGAGAACCGGTATCGTTAGTACCACGACCATACTTCTCGATAATCCCTTTCTTCTGCTCTGTTGTTACCATAGCTTCTTCCTCCTTTAATTATTATAATCGCCTTTCACCCGGTCATAGGTCGGAGTGTCCAATGACTGAGTTAAGGTTAAATACGTTGGTATATTAACATAACAAAAAT
>CAMHMG010000052.1 GCA_946186175.1 uncultured Clostridia bacterium
ACATTCCTCTGCAAAGGATGAACCGCAATTCAAAAGAACGTCATAATCACCGGCTATCAATCTTAATGAATCCTCCTTAGAAAGCTTAAGCGATCTCTTCTTCTGCATAGGTCCCTGTTTCTGCTTCATTTCCAACTTTGCAAAATCATTATCAGGTCCGTAATTGCGCAATCTTATCTTTCTTCGCAGTTCCACACCGTCACATTTTTCAACATAGTCCCTGTCATCATAGGAATCAAAATACAGGGATCTGATCATATATCCTTGTGAGGTTCCATGAGTATCCATACTCATAACATTTTCCAATTGTCTCGACAATTGATACATCTTATCTTGCGATATCAGGAATTTCTTTTCCTGTCTTAATACCACGTTCAATTAATCTCACCATTCCTAATCAAATGCTCACATCGGTAATTGCGAAACACTATATTTTCTTTTTTTGAATTGTGCATTTTATATACCGCTCATGACAAAAGATACTTTTGTCACTCTGCAAGTTTTTCTTTAAAGTAACTCATATCGTGATAAGCAATTCCGATAGAATAATCCGGATAAGCATCTTTAAGCTCTTTATAATTATTATTAACTTCATCTATCCCATCGTCATGATATGTATTATTATCTGTAATACCATGTTCACCTGATTTCTTTAATTCATATATATTAATTATATCTTTTCCATAGAAAGACGCAAGTTTCTCTTCATTCTCAATATGTTCGATCTCTGATCCCTTATAATAATTCATAACCATTATTCCGTCTGTACACTCTATAAGTTTATTAAGCTCATCTTCGTACCCTTTTGAATCATAATAATAAGGAATACATATCAGTATCTCAAGATCCTCTTTTTCTTTACTGATATTGATCAGATTGCTGCACAACCCGTCAAGAAGAATATCGGCTTTTTCATCCCAATCCTTAAGCACATAAGGCTCAATATCATATACGATACCCTTAATACCGGCTGTATCTTCTTTTTCAAGCTTTTTATTTAGTGATTTCGCATTATCCAAAACCTTCTTCATACCTTCATAATGGTCCTCATATGCCCATTCCGGTTCTCCGGCAAGGACATATACATCCATATGATAATCAGATGCATTATCCATAAAATTATATACATCATTATCACTATATTCACTTTTCATATACTGATATATCGTATTAATACCGTTTTGTGAAAGATAATCTATATCAATATTTTCAGGTAAATCTTTCCACGAAAAAACACCACATACCGTAGAAGTTTCAGAAGTTCTGCAGCCAACACAGACGTTAAGCATCAATATACTTAATATCGAGATTATTAATTTACTAATCAACTTATATTTCCTATGCATATCTAACCCTTATCTATGTATTACTATACTGTGTTAATTATCTGTCACTCTATAGTATAAGCCAGCTTACCGTCCTGCTTCTTGCCGGTTATCTCTGCCTTATCAACACCTTTTCCGATAATATCAATAAGTATATCCGAGATACCGTTTAACAGCTCATTTTCAAGCACATTTCCGATTCCGCGTCCACCATTTTTCAGATTACCCTTAGCCTCTTCAAACAGCATTTTCTTGAAATTGTCGGAGAGGACGAATTTAATCCCTTTATTATCGTATATAGAATTCAGTATTGAATCTAATTTGAGCTCAAATATCTCCTTAGCAACATCTTCTCTGATATAGTCAAAGACAACGATATTCTCACCTATTCTGTTGAGAAGCTCAGCCCTGTTGATCTTAGAGAAGAAGTTCTCTATCTCCTCATTAATCTTCTTCTTTATATCTGCGTAATCCTCTCCGTAAGTTACATTAGGAATTCTGTTACCGCGTTCATCGGTCTTATTGATTCCGATATTACTTGTAAATATTATCAGGGTCTCCGTGAAGTACACAGTCTCACCCGATGAATCTGTAAGTCTGCCATCTTCAAGAATCTGTAAGAATTTATCAAGTATAGAGGGGTGCGCCTTGTCTATCTCATCAAAAAGCAATATACAAAATGGCTTCTGTTTGACAGCATTAGTAAGCTGCCCTCCGGCGCTGTATCCAACATAACCCGGAGGCGCTCCTATAAGTCTTTGATCAGAATGCGATTGTCCGTACTCACTCATATCAAATCTTATAACGAATTCCTCATCTCCAAAGATTATCTCAGCCAAGGTTTTCGCAAGCTCTGTCTTACCTGTACCCGTGGGGCCTGCAAGGAAAAGAATACCCTTAGGTCTTGAAAAAGCACCACCCTGAAGTCCCGACAAGCCAAGACATGCACGCCTTACGATCGCAGATGCTCTGGCAATTGCCTCCGGCTGCCCCTTAACTCTCCTCTTTAGCCTGTTCTCTATATCCCTTAAAACCTCACTGTCAATCTTATCCCAATGACTCTCCATCTGTCCATACTGGAACAGCTTGATAGCATTTCTTATATGCCTGACATCAAAGCCCTGTGTGTCACAGAGCTTAATTATACTCTCTATATCCTCAATAGACATGCCCTCTGTGAGCATGGCAAACTCATTAGCTACCGCTTCACGCTCGCTTGCCGCCAATTCTTCGTCACCGGCTATCATATACATGCGCGAGCTTATTATCTCTCTTCTGACATCCTTCTCCGGCTTTGTAACCGTAAGAACCTTGACCTGAGGATTGTTAAGATAGAACCACGCCGGAATATCATTGGCCTTCTCCACCAACATGAACACTATGTTTCTCAAGTATTCATCCTTACTCCCCATAGCTGTTACAGGTTCTAGAGAAGACTGCATCAATTTGATATAATTATTGTTCTCATCTTCAGATAAATGATCCGGTTCAAGTGCAAATGTTCCTGCATATTCAAGGACTAACGCCTTGGCAGAATCTGTTGTATTCATGACTTCGATCAATGTCTTGATGTCATCACAAGCTGCTCTCTCTGCCCTGCATTTAACCCTTGAACAGTGTTCGAATTTCTCTTCCATCTCATCATCATATTTGTTATAGAAACCCTCAACAACATTATGAAACATGACCATCTCATATCCCATATCGATAAGATAGCGATATAAATACTCGGATAAAGTCACCGGAAGATATGTCTGCTCATCATCATCATAAAACGGCTGCTTATCAAATATATTGCCTTCTATGACAAAAAATGTACATATATCCTTGTAGACATCCAGATCCTTCTGCCATTTTTCAACCAGATTATTCATATCCATCCTCCAAGTCTTAATAAATACACGATTCTTATATATTCATTTACTTTGAAAGTTAACGAATCAAGCTCAAAGAGCGTAGATGAGTTCTACTTTCAAATATACGTGCTCACTTAACGAGGCCAAAGGCTGAATTTAGTGATGACTGTTTACTTCACCTTCAGCTCTCCACAATAAATGTTTCTCCCCCCATTGTTATCTTAGTCCCTATGACCGCAAACACCGCCTTATTTTTCACAAGTCTCCTTCCGTTAATAAATGTACCGTTAGCACTTGTATCCTCTATCATTATGCCATCTGCTCTTTTGGCAGGGACAACCTTTGCATGCGCTCTGCTGATCCTTTGATTGTCCGCAAGTTCTTCTGCGCCTATCGCAGTCCTTCCAACCACACCGCCGCTATCCGGAATGTTGATACTGTAACCCTTAACCTCGTTCACAAGCCTGTATTTTCCATGTGTTGCCCTAACTTCTTTGTCTTTTTCTTCATTGCCGGCTTTCCCTATTTCTCTGTTTTCTTCAACGTCTCCAACCCTTCTGGCTTCACCGCTTCCTTCAACTTCTTCTGCGCTTCCGGTTTCTGTATTGCTTATGACTTCTCCAAGTCTTCCGTCAGCGTCAATATGTTCCTTGCCGCCATGTTCCGGCTTATTCGATAAAACACCGCTGCGCTTTCTGTATTTCTCAACTAACTTATCAACTCTTGGATCATCTGCCCTTAAGGTAATATAATTTCTCGTATCCCTTCCGCACATGGGACATTTCATCGGAGGTCTCTCTTTGGGCGGGTTGTAATTGATAATATTGGCACATTCGCAAACTATACATTTATTCATAGATCAATGCTCCTGCTCTTTTCCTGCTCTCTTCTTCTCCTGTTTCTGCGCAGTTTGTTGTAATTTCTCTGTTTATCTAAGGGATTATCTTTTTCTTCAATATGTTCCTCATAAACTATATCCTTGTCAGTGGCAATGTCAGATGGTTCATGCTCCTTAGAATATACCTTTGTAAGTTTCACTCCGTTCTTTGCTGCCTCTTCGATCATTTTTCTCTCTGTCTCGCATACCATCTTCTGCTTAGACATGATCACATCTTCAGTCACATCAGAAAGAACATTGACAGGTTCTATCATAATCCCGGACTCATCGCAGGATATAAATACTTTACACTTTCTGTCCTCTTCAAGAGAGAATATCTCCCCATCTACCTGCGCATCTAAGACACAGCTTCCCTCAACATTAAGACCAATCTTCTCTAAGGCCTCACTAACGGCATCTGCAACAATCTCCTTATCCGAAAGCCTTGTATATTCATCAAATAATGTATCAACCTTAGACCGCAGCATTTCAGGCTCTATAACCTCTTCATCTATGCCTAACAATATACATAATGCTCTATAGTCTAACAGCAGATCTTCATCAAGCGCGGAATTGTCATAATTTCTATTCTCAATATACAAGTCCACAAGTTGTCTTGTCTTAAATATCTTATCTTCGACACTGATCAAGTCGTCACAGACTATGCGCTCAATATTATCCTTCATGCGTTCATACTCTGCTCTTGCCTTATCAGAATCGGGAATCCTTGAATCCATATCTTTAATTACAGACTTAAGTTCTTCCTCTTTCTCACTGACAAATCCTTTGTCACTATCTAAATATGTAGATAGATCTATCCTCTTTCTTTTCTCTCCGGAAGACCCAAAATCTTTCGAATCTATCACTGTTTCAGGAACAATATTGTCACTTGCAAGCTCATCACTCTCCACCTTTGTCACAGAAAACCCTGTATTCCTATTATTTGATAGACGATCCGGAACAGAGAGAATATCAGCCATGTTCTCATGTCTTTTCACATACATGCCGGCCTCTCTAAGCTGCTTTTTAATTCTGTCAATCCTCTGTTTCCTAAGACGCTCTAATTTCTGTTCTCCCGTCTCATATAAAAAATATGAGTGACTCATGATACATTCTCCTTTAAAAACCCTTAAATTTTTCAATCTCATTGCTATAACCCATTGATGCAAGAAATCCCAATATCTCTTCCTTCTTTAATATATCATTGATCTCCTTTGCGGATTTGCCTGCTATACAGTCTACAAAGGAATCCATTCCGTCAATCCTGTGACCTTCTATGCTTATGGAATCATTGGTCATAAATGCGCTTCGTATGCCCTCTATCATTCCTATGGTTCCAAGAGCATTTAACCTGTTGAGCTTGACAAGCTCATCCAATCTGTCAATATCATCCTCTAAGGCTCCCATCATCTCCATGTAGTATGTCAAAAGATCAAATGTCACAAACTCGATTGCATCCTCATCACGATTTTGCAACAGATCAAGAAATGAATTAAGATCTCCCATATCCCGGCCTTTGTAACATATGGTCTTACTTTTCTCCATAAGATACAGAACCTTAAAAAGCATTATATTATCATTCTGTTTTCTCTCTTTAATCTCTTTTGATACCTTCGCACAAAGATCAATATCAAACTGTTTTATAAATTGCAAAGTATCAAAACGACGTATCACTGTATGGGCCAGATTCCAGTTAGCCTTACAGGCTTCAACCAGCTCATGTATTGAACTGACTCTTATTATCGTGCCGTCCACCCTGCCAAATATCAACGGAGCTTTATTGACTGTTTTCTCTCTTTGCGGTCTTCTCCTTTTGTCAGAATTCCAGCCCGAGTCACTCCATTTCTTAAGCTCATTATAACCCCATACTTTTTGGAAATCCTTATTGATAAGACCCGCAAGCAGATTCCTTAGCCTTATGTCATCTACAGGAATCACGGATACCCGCTCCCACAGCCTTGCCCTCTCATTAATATCAAGACCTTCCATAAGATTAGTATTGGTATACAGCTTATAAACCGTCATTCCAAGCGATACATAATCATACTCTTTGGGAAATGTCTTAACCCCATAGAAATCCTCAACCGGCACCGAGAAATTGATAGTTCCATGAAGAGTAGCTCTTACCATTCCGTCACTATCCATAACCCTGCAGGATCCCAGATCGCCTATTACAATTCGGGGCTCTGTTCCGCTTTTATCAATATACAGATTAGACGGTTTGATATCACAGTGGACAATATTATTCAGGTGGAGAAAATTAAGTCCCTCATTGACCGAAGGCACAACATATTTTTTAATGTATTCAACAGAGAGTTTCCCATTCTCTTTCAGATAATCCTCCAGATTGCCATATTCGTAATACGGATAGACCTCATAATACATTCCAAGCTCGCGCCCTGAGGCGATAACTCTCATAATATTCTCATGGGAATTATCATGAAAAAATGTTCTCAAGGTCTTAACAGGCTGCCACTTCCTTCCATAAACCTTCACAGCATATGAAGAGCCGTTGTTAGTCACAACATAGACCTTTGCCTGAGAGCCTGTTGCATGAAGCTTAGATACTTTATACTCTCCGATCATCGAACCTTCATAAAACGTATAATCATCAGAGCCTTTATTAGATGCATCAGAAATATTATTAAGTTGTACTTCATCAATTATTGTCGCATCACTGTTAATCATCTCGACCCCTTCACGGTATACCTATCGTCATCACACGATCACCTTCAACAACAAGCTGAACGCTTCTTTTTTCATGTTCGAAATCTTTATATCTGTCTTCATATTTGAAAACATGTACTACCTGATTAGAAGAGCCCCTAAGCCCTTTGCCATCATTTAGCTCATGGATATAAGGTCCGTCGACAAGCACGCTTATATTGTCAAGCACATAGTCAACATTGTCATCCTTCATACCAACAAGCTCTTTATGTGTGTAGCCTGAATAAATGATAATATCCTCCGAAACATAAGATAGTGCTTCGACCAGACGTTTAAGTCCCGCTGCATTAAGAAAAGGCTCTCCACCCGATATCGTAAAACCATCCACATTATTACAATACTTTCTTATATATTCCATTATTTCTTCGACATCCACTTCCCTGCCGCTACCGATATCGCGTAAATCAGGCGTTATGCAATAAGGACATTCCCTGTTACAGCCTGCCACCCATATACCAACTCTCTCTCCATATCCTAAGGTCCTGACCGGATAGTAAAGTCTTGCCAGATTGACAGTATTGCTCATCACGATATCCTCTCTATCTTGAAGTGCTCCGGACACACCATATTCCCTGTAATATCTTTACCGCAGAACAAGCACTTACCTGCCCTTTGTCTGCCATATATCACTCTTGCATTTTCAAACTCATTCATCAGATCACAGACTGTACGAGGAGATACAACGAAAACACTATTATTCTCCAAGCGTTCAACAACATCCTTAATATCACAGGGAATGATATTACCCATTCCAACATACATTATCTGATCATCAGTCCCTTTAATACTATTTCTATCCGCATACAGATTGGTGTGAAGTCTGTCCATACACTTTCTGTAAGAGTCATATTCATCATATGATATATAATCAAATCGATATCTGATGTTACTAAACTTTATCTTATGATCATCAGTTTCTCTCTCGATCTTCCAGCAGAACACCTCCGACTCACTTTCCTTAATCCTTGCAAGGATCTCATCATTGAATATGTTAAGCTTAACATTCAGCGAATTATCATCATTCCATCTAAGTTCACTTATACTGTCCTCTCCGTCCGTAACTAAGAGATAATATATAAATGAATGTGCAAGATCATTAAGCATCTCACCATAAAGAGCATTTATCTCCTTAGAAACAACACTTAAGCCCCGTCCTTCCTTTCCAAGTGACTCGAGCACCTCCATTGATCTCTCCTCTTCAGCCTGAATCTCTTGCACAAGCATCCGCATTTTCCCAAGTATCTCAGGTCCGTTTGCGGGATCATCAAATATTGTACTAAGCAGCCCATCGCACTCCTCAAGCAGCCTTGCGCCACTACCATTGTCAAAGAACGAAAGCACCTGCTTCATCTGTGACAATGCGATATATGACTCCGACTCCTTGACCGCCTTCTCATATATAAGCCTTAATTCTTCCTCCCTGTCTGTCACATCATTCTTTATGAAATTGGTCAGATATAAAATATTGCCATAATCCATCACTACACCTTAAACTGCTCAGATATGATATCAAGCAGAGTCTTTCCCATCACCGAATCCGGATTGCTTATAAGATATTCCCTAAGTATCGCGGCAGATTTCTTGCAACCATGAATATCATTACCTATATTGAGTCTTTCTAAAGCTTCATAGAACAAGGCATTACCGTCTCCTGCATCTTCACTTAGATTAACAATATCAGTATTCACCTCACCGCGAAGCGCCTCTAACTCCCTGCATTTTTCAAACAGGCTGTCCGCCGCCGTATTATGGCTTTCCTTAATCTGTTCTAAAGACGCCTTGATACTTTCAAGAGTTCTTACATAACAATTATATACTTCTTCTGCATTGTCCTGCATCTCTAAAATATCCGTTACTGTCATTCCAACCACCCAGATAAATCATTTTAATTCTATACTCACCACTTATTGAAGCAGAATTCTTCTCCAATAGGATAAACATTGCTTCCAAAACCCATAACAATCAATTCCTGATATAATGATTGAGGGCATCCAGTTCACGTTTCAATCCATGTAGCTCCTTAATACTATGTATGAGCAACATAGCAAGCCCTATCGCTCCCATTATCAAAACCGCTGCTGCAATGCGTATAAAATCAATCTTCCACAGGACAACAAATACTGCAGCCAAAATAATCAGCAAAGAAAGCAACGCTGTAATCTTCTTCCTTCTCTTCGAAGCATATATTCCAACGATAATATCCGATGATAATTCTATCCCTTCCTGTACCAAATTATTAACCTTCTCATTATCAATTACCACTTTCCCACCACCTTATTTTTTACGGATTGATAGCATACGAAATCTGCTCTATCCACGAATAATCCGGCATATCATAAACCGAGAACATATCAACCTCAGCCTCAACCGAGATCCTGTCATACATTATCGCAAGCCTGTCTGCATGACCACTTTCCGAAAGTTCCCTCCTATATACCAGATGAAACTGTTCATTGCTGTCATCAAGATGTATGGCAATTCTCTTGTTAAAGAAATCATTAACTTTGTCACCAAGTATGCCTGATACAACAACGTCGTAGTACTCACCGGTCATAACAACATGAACGTTAACTTCCGGACCATTTTCCAATATCTTATAGAATAAATCCCTGCATTTACCGGTGCTTTCATCATCAAATATGAATTCCATATCATCTATCTTATTAATGAAAAGATAGATAGGAGCAGCTATTCCGTCCCTCTTTTCTCTGCTATCTATCTCTTCCGAGATATCACTTAAAAGCTCCCAAAGACCGTCATCTCGTCCTCTGTAATAGTCTATGATATCAAAAAGAGCTGAAAGGTCACTTAATCTTACCTTGTTCTTATCCCTGCGATCTGAACCGCTTCTTACCGAACCATCAATAACATATACCCTGGCATCGTCATATTGCTTGACAGCGCATTCGCATACAATACTTAACAGCATAGAAATTATCACACTCTCCATCATCTTCCCACTGCCTGCTTCAGAGGAGCTCATCATAAGTATATTCTCCTTCTCCTCTTGTGAAAGCGTAATGACATGATAATTATCCCTTATGCCATTACCTACAAGCATTCCTATACCTTCATCTTCTACCAGGTAAATATCCGGAAGATAATCCTCTGATACTACATTATCCAGCAACCTGTTAAAGTATATATTGGGATTCTTTTCCATGGTGTTAGTCCAAATATGCGTCTCATATTCTGAATATATATCGCTGACCATATTGTAATACTCGTCAAGCTTTTCAAGATAATCCTGTCTGCACGGTTCATTCTCAGGCAATGCTTCTCTCTTACTCGTTGCCACGCGAAGATATCTGTTATTGGCTGCCTCTCCGCCATTATCATTAAACAACGCGCTTCCGATACGTCCTATAGCCATTCCGTCCGTGCTCTTAAGTATAGAACATGTAGTGTCATCACGACCAAATGTAACTATTCTTATCTTGGCGAGAGAAAAGTCCCTGTCAACATTAACACCCGTACACTGATTGTAATCCTGTGTCGCTAAGATGGTATGGATTCCGACATTGCCGCCCTTAGTCTGTATCTTCATTATGTGATCAAGACAGGCTTCGGAAACGTGGTCACTATTATTGAACAGTGATGTCACTTCGTCAAATATCAGCATCAGTCTCGGCATGATCTCAGTTGCATCTATATTTTCATTATATGAATCTATATCATTAGCGCCAACCCGTCCAAACTCATTATTTCTTCTGGTCATTTCATCGACAAGTTCTTCTAATATGCTAAGAGCAAATTCCCTCTGGGCATCCACAGCTATAACCTTAATGCCGGGAAGATAATAATCGGCATACTCTCGAAATTCAACTCCGTCTTTGAAATCTATCAGATAGAACTGAAGATACTGAGGGTTATAATTAAGTAGACCGCCAAGTATAATATTATGTAAAAGGTTGGTCTTACCACTTCTCGGCATTCCCTCTATCAGTACATTCTGTTTGGTATCATTTACCGCGCCAAAAGAAAGCGACATAGGCGCATTAAAGGAGTGATATCCTATCGGAACAGAAAAGCTGCTGGGATTTTCAGTAAACCAGTTATTAGAGTCAAGCATATCCGCCTTATAAAGAGTAGAAAATGGTACAACAGGCGGCTGATATTCATCAGCTTCCATTGATATCGTATTGATGATCTGATCGGCATTCTTCCTTATCGTAGCAAGTCCCTGAAGCATAATATGATCGCGCTTATGACCATCTATAATAAAATCATTGCTTTTGCCCACCTGTTCAAGCACTACGCATTTATTAAAATCATCATGCCTTTCCGGGTAGCTTTCAATAAGCTTTTCAAACTCTTTCTTACCGGTCATAATATATATAATTGTTCCCGTATTCCTGCAATTTCTCATCACCGCAGAGAGAGCATCTAAGGCGCGCTCACTGAAATGTCCGGGAAAATCCATAATCGCCAGTATCTTTATCTGCTCTTTTTCAATAAGAGCCTCCTTATCACCGCCATATATCTGAATCCAGTTTTCAGCGGTCTCCCTGAATCTGTTAAGGGCAGCTTCTATCTCTTTCTCATCACTCCATATCTTGGTATCCCTAAGCCAGGTATCCTTATCACCGCCAAGTCTTCCAAGTCCTGAAAAGCTTCCTCCAAGTCCCTTAGGATCTATCATGGTCACAACTGCCTTTCCGGCAGGATAGTACATCAAAGTCTTCAACACAATATCCTTAAGACAATCCTTGACCTGCTGTGAATCATTATGCTTAATGATAAGAGAAACTCCGTCCTTAAAGCTTTGAATATAGGCAAGCGACAGAGTAACCTTTTTGTTCTCATCATTTACTATGTCTTTGGCATATTCTAAGAAAAGTCTGTCAAAACCACGTGTATTCTCAAAGGCCTTGTCGATATTGACTGAAATGCTGCCGAAATGAATATACCGTGAAACCTCTGACGGGCACACATAGTTATCTCCCGAAATCATATAACGGGAAGCACCTTTATTGTAATCAGAGATATGTTTTTCCGAAAAATTATTCCTGATTAGCTGTTCATATTCCTTGTTAATACCTTCAAGCTTTTCCGAATATCTTAACTCAATATCCTTACAGAACGCATCATATTCCGTGATCTCGTCCTTTTTTCTCTTATCGATCTGATCTATATTGCCCTCTGTAGAATCCTCAATATTCTTAATATTCTTATCATATGCAGCCAATATTTCATTCTTGTCGTTCTCATATTCATTAGTCAGCTGCTGTTTCATATTGTCAAGTTCAGTTACAGCATCAAGAAAACATTTCTTAGCCTTCAGCAGCTTACCTGCATCCTCTTCCCTGAACTGTTTGAGTTTGTTAAGTACATCTAACTTACGCTTAATTTCATCAATCTGATTATCCAGAATTCTAAAAGCTTCAGAGTACTCCTTCTTTCTCTCTTCCTTCTGCTGCTTGAATATTTCAATTTCCCTGTTCATATCTTCAATTCGGTTTCTCTCAAAGGAATCCCTTTCGTTCCTATAGTCGGAAAGCTTTTCATCCCATTCGTTCTTTCGCTTTTGAAGTTCAAGCTTCTTGTCTCTTTCAAGATCTACTACCGTATTGACATATTTATTTCTACACTCAAGCAACTTGTCAAATATCCCGATCTCATTATCATGCGAAAACTCCGCATCTTCTCCCCAAAACGTAATATCCGCCATAGCCGGTCCCCCTAAAAACATTATCAGCTATATATTTGCAAGACTCTACAATGCGTCAATCGCTTCAAAACCATTGCTTTATCAACCCATATTATTAATGTAATACTGTATCTATTCATCTATGTTTCATAGATACCTTTCGTATACGATCACCACATTACAAGTCAAAATCCCCAAAATTATTCTGCAATTACTGATAGCTTAATTTTACCACATATCACTATATTTGAACAGAAAAAAATCCCTTAAACCGACAGATTTTCCCATCAATCCAAAGGACTTTTTAACCATATTTAATTTTTATCCGAAAGTGCCTTAAGTTCAGTATAAGCAAACGGTATCGAAATGAGCAACGACAGCACATCCGCACAGGTCTGTGTTATCTCAACCCCTGTAAGTCCGAAAAGTCTCGGCAGGATTAATATGAGAGGAATAAAGAATATACCGTTCCTTGCAGATGAAGTTATGGATGCCTTAAGTCCTCTTCCCATAGATTGCAACATCATATTAGTCATTATCACCGTAGCCATTAACGGAATAACTGCAGTCTGGCATCTTAGAGCCACTTTCCCGACCGCTACTACCGCATCATCATTGCGGAACCATCTGACAACCTCCGGTGCAAATGTAAAACATAGCGCTCCTACAAAGAACAGAAATATGGTACCCCATTTCACACAGAAAAAATAACCTTCCTTAACTCTCGACTTCAACCCTGCGCCAAAGTTATATGAGCAGACCGGCTGATACCCCTGTCCAAATCCAATAAGCGCGGACATAAGCATCATCATAATTCTTGTAACTATGGACATTCCGGCTATTGCCGCATCACCGCCGTACTTACCTGCGAAGTTATTAAGAAGCAGCGTTGATACCGCGGCCAATCCCTGTCGGAAAAGCGATGGCGCACCACCATTAGTAATCTCTTTGATGTAGTAACCGTTAATATGAACATTAGAAAGCTTAAGATGAATATTCTCTCCCCTCGTACTTCCTATAAGCAGTACAATGAAACTTGTTATCTGTCCCGATACGGTTGCAATCGCAGCACCCGTAACTCCCCATCCAAGCACAATGATCAGAAGCGGATCAAGGATTACATTGATCACTGCACCGCACATAAGTCCGACCATGGCATACATGGCACTACCCTGGAATCTCAGCTGGTTGTTGATAACAAACTGACCCATCGTAAACGGTGCTCCGAGCAAAATTATCCGCATATAATTTTCCGTATCGGTTATGGTCGTTGGCGTTGCACCAAGCCATGTTGCTATCGGATGAAGAAAAATGTTACCGATTGCCGCAACAATCACTCCAAGGATCAATGCCATAGCAAAGCCTGTGGACGCCATATCGTTAGCCCTCTTATAATCCCCTGCTCCAAGCATTCTTGATAAGTAATTGCCCGAACCGTGACCACAGAAAAATCCCAGTGCCTGAATTATCGCCATCACGGCAAAAACAAGTCCTACTGCCGCCGTGGCAGAAGTGGAAATCTTTCCTACAAAATATGTATCTGCCGAATTATAAAATGCCGTGACCAGCATACTGATTATTGTAGGTATAGACAACTTAACTATAAGATTCGGAACCGGAGTCTCCGTCATCATCTTACGCCTTGATTCCTGCTTTATATTTTTACTGTCATTATCATTATTCTTCTTTTGTTCAATAGTCTCATTATTCATATTATTCATATTATTCATATTCTCTTGTCCCATGTCGTTCTCTAGAAAACATAAAACACACTTTCTTGATCATATATTTAATAGTATATACCAAATCAAAAAAGTGTGCCAGTATTAGTTCTTCATTTCCGTATCAGTTTCCTGATACTTCAAAAGCGCTTCATTTAACATCTGCGAATTATTAAATTCAAAAATATATTCAACAACTATCGTCAATACATACACTATCACTATCCCTACTGCAATTCCAACTACAACTTCTTTCCTTTCTGTAGGAACAGAATCAGCTGTAACTGCAATTATTAACACAATCGCTTCAATGAGAAACAACTCAATAAAATTCCTTAGAAGAAGTTTTTTCATAGGCAGTTCTCTGTCCGAGCCCAGGAAAAAACCGGGTATAATTCCAATTGCAGCATAAAACAGCGGTGATATAAACGCCTCATAGCTAAATGTCCTGTCTCCGTCAAAGGCAGTGCCCAGTACAAGCAGCAGTATTGTGATAAGAGTTACAAGCACAAAATATGTTCTTATAGCTTCATTAATCTTCTCCTTCATCGCGCATCACCACCTCTTAACGTATCTTTTAAATCTGGTACATATTTTCTTGATATTATTATCTCCTCACCATTTTTCAAAAGTGCCGTATACCTTCCACTTAGCGCTGGCTTGATTGAGCTGATCTTCATAAGATTAACGATCAACCCTTTCTGCACACGTAAGAAACGTTTATCTTTGAGTCTCTCTTCCAACTCATAAAGCTTAAGTCTTAATTCATAGCTGTCATCAGCAGTATAAATGAACAATCTGTTATCCACTGATTCCGCATAAAAAATATCTATCACAGATATCTCAACTTGCCGTCCTTCCTTATCTGCAGAGATGTGTCCTGATCTTGACCTGACAAAAGAAATAATCTCAGAAAGTCCATCCGTCATCTTATGGTATCTTATCTCCAAAACCTCAGGTTCTTCCTTCGGCACCTGTCTTACTCTTAATTCCATGTTATACTCTCACTTTGAACTTATTGTAATATCCTCGCAACTGTTA
>CAMHMG010000053.1 GCA_946186175.1 uncultured Clostridia bacterium
GCTGGTTATCGGAGTCGTTCACAATAGGAAAACGTATAAAAGTTTCGACCACAACCTATAACCAATCATAACTGTGCGTCCGTCATACAAACAGCTCGACAAACCCGGATTTGGAATATAGAAGGAGAATTATAATGCCACCAATTACTAATGACTGGGCAGATGCCTTAAAACCTGAATACAAAAAGCCATATTACAAGGATTTATATGCAAAGGTTAATGAAGAATACGGAAGCGGGAGAACAATATATCCACCCGCCGATGACATTTTTAATACATTTCACTTGACGCCTTTATCTGATGTTAAGTGCGTTATTATTGGACAGGATCCGTATCACGGTCCGGGACAGGCGCATGGACTGTGCTTTTCTGTAAGACCTGAGGTGGATATTCCTCCATCTCTTGTCAATATCTATAAGGAACTTCAGGACGATCTTGGATGCTATATTCCCAACAACGGATATCTGGTTAAATGGGCAAAGCAGGGAGTATTACTACTAAACAGTGTATTGACTGTTCGTGCTCATCAGGCTTTTTCGCATCAGGGAATCGGTTGGGAACAGTTCACGGATGCGGTTATTAATATATTAAATGAACAGGACAGACCGATAGTCTTCTTGTTATGGGGCAGACCGGCACAGCAGAAAGCGGCACGGCTTAATAACCCCAATCATTTGATCCTTAAAGCTCCCCACCCAAGTCCGTTATCCGCATATAGAGGATTTTTCGGGTGCAAACATTTCAGCATGGCAAATGAATTTCTTAAAGAACATGGTGTTGAACCGATAGACTGGCAGATTGAAAATGTATAAATATCTTACTATGAATAGTAACAAAGATATTATATGGTACAATAAAGATGATTAAGAATTATTATCAGGAAGAAGAGGAAGTAACAATTGGAAATATATATAGTAAGACATGGACAGACTATATGGAATGCAGATAAGCGTCTTCAGGGAAGATCGGATATTGAGCTTAATGAGAATGGCCGGGAATTGGCGGGAGAAATCGGAAGAAATCTTGAGGATACACATTTTGACCGAATATACAGTTCACCGCTTATAAGAGCATATGAGACCGCATGTCTTATCAGAGGACATAGAAATATACCGATAATACGTGATGACAGACTGAAGGAATTGTGTTTTGGAATATATGAGGGTAGGAATTTCTCGAAGCTCTTAGAGGATGAAAGTGATCCGTTTCATTATTTCTTTAAAGCTCCGGAGAAATATGTTACACCGGAAAAGGGAGAGACTTTAGAACAGGTATGTGAGAGAGCTAAGGATTTTATGCGTGATGTTATTGAGCCTCTTGTGGTGCAGGATGACAGTAGTAAAGGATCAAAAATCGAAAGGATAATGATAGTTGCACATGGTGCCTTGAATAAGGCGATCATGTGTCATGTTAAACAGCATGGAGTGGACAGGTTCTGGTCGGGAGGCCTACAGAAAAACTGCAATGTTATCATTGTAAATCTTGATGAAAAGGGCTATACTGTAGTTGATGAAACAAGATTATTCTATGCCGAGGAAGATTGAAAAGAGGGAAGTAATAATGGGGTTAATTGAGGCAAAAGTAATTGAAGATTTGTTACATAGTTCAAGTATTTCTAAGGGTATTGAACGTACTATGGAAAGATTGATCCATGAGATGAACATGGATAGTATATATATTATCAGCGTCAAAGAGGAATTACAGCAGCTGGAGATTATTTATGATTGGGATAATGGTGAATATAAGCGTACGATAGATTTTGTGAAATATATCAAAATGATAGATGAAGATTATCATTTTGAAAAGGATGAAATGTATGTTGCGACATCAACAGATGAGTTGCAGCCAAGTGAGAAGGATATATATGAAGAGTACGGAATTAAAACAGTTGTTGAGTATCAGATGACTAATCATGGGAATATTATCGGTTACATAGTATTAGGCTGGAATAATAATAACTCTTTTTCGGATGATGTGCTCAGAGAATTGTATGTTCTTCTTAAGCTCATGAATGAAATGATAACACGTCAGCTTAACAAAGAAATAGTGGGACAGAGTGATTATCATTTATTTAAAACGGCTAATACACTTACTCAGACTATGGTATATTTGATTGATGATGAATACAGACTGCAATTTATCAACAGTTATGGTAAAGAGCAATATCCTCAGATTAAGGAGGGGGATTATTGTTATAAAGCATTTAAAGGTGAGAATTCTCCATGCAGGGACTGTATATTTAATACGATTCCCACTGAAGGCAGATATGTTGAAAATTTGTATATGCCGTTTATGGACCGGTCTTTCCTTGTAAGTGCCGGTAGAATTAAGATGATGGACAATCGTAACGGTTATATGATGACACTTCAAACTCAGGAGGATGTTCAGTCCGTTGACAAACGATTTGCAACAGCCAATAAGTTTATATATGCGCTGCAGAGCCTGTATAAGGATATAATTGCAGTGGAGATCAGAAGGGACATTTTCTTTAACCTGTTCTCCACACAGATTGATAACAAATATTCTTACAGTATGGATTTTGTACTCAAATGGTTATCAAAGGTTCACTTAGATGATAAGCAAAAGTTTCTGGAATTCTTTGATATTAGTTTCTTGCAGAGTGCTTACGCAAACGGGGAGATTAAGAAAGAAATTGAATTTAGGTACAGGACCCATGAGGGTACTTATCATATAATGAACGGACAGATATTGTTTGATCAAAGTAATAACAAGGATGTAGTGGTATTTATCTTGTTTCAGGATGTTGAGCAGACAAGGAGCAGACAGATTGAAGACAGCAGGTTATTGTGGGAGTCATTAATGGCAGCCAAATCATCTGCAGAACTTAAGGGACAGGTACTTGCCAATATCTCTCATGAGATACGCAATCCTATAAGCGGAATAATGAGCATGTCGAGGGTTGCAAGACAGGTATATCAGGATGAAGGACGATTATTGGATTGCCTGTCAAATATAGATAAATATGCTGAGCATATGGTGAATGTAATGGAATCACTGTTAGAAACCGTGAAGGTTGATAATGATGCCATAGTTATTGCAAAACGTTCCTTCAGATTGAAGAGTTTTCTTAACAAGATAGATATTGCGGTTAGAGAGAAAATAGAAAAAAAGAGTGTTAAGTTTAAAGTTGTGTGCAATTGCCAGTATGATCGGTTATTAGGAGACAATATCAGGCTTCAACAGGCTTTGATCACACTTATCAATAATGCCATGGTTTATACCCCTATATCAGGTGAGATCAGGCTTACAGCAAAACAGGTGGCTGTTGATAACAAAAAGGTATATATAAGATTTATGCTTGATGACACCGGAAACAGCTTGTCGGAGATGATGAAGGAAAGTGTTTTTGGTATCACTGACAATGCTGAGCATCAGACAGTAGATGCAGATCATTTTGATCTGTCGTTAGCGTCAAAGATAATCCAGCTGATGGATGGAAGGATTGGCATTAGTGTTGATGCCTTAGGTACTCATCTGTCATTTAATATTCCGTTTGAGATACAGGAGGAAGATGAGAAGTCAGTTAATAAGAAGAAGCTTAAGACACCGGCTGCCGGAGATTTTACCGGAAGCAGGCTGCTTCTTGCTGAAGACAGTGATATGACAAGCGATGCTATCAAAGCAGTTCTTGAGGTTGTAGGATTTGAGGTTGATAGAGTTGATAATGGAAGAAAAGCGGTAATCCAGTTCGTTTCAAAGCCGGCATTTAATTATGATGCTATTCTCATGGATGTGCATATGCCGTTTATGGATGGACGTGAGGCTACAAAGTGTATTAGGATATCCGGTAAAGAGGATGGTGAAGCAGTGCCTATAATCGGGCTTATGGAGGATACGACAGATAAGGATGTTGATGAATCAATCAAATCAGGGATGCAGGCACATCTTAATAAACCTGTGGATGTTGAGAAATTATACAAGGTTTTGAATAAACTGATTTCCACTGATAAATGATACAATAATAATTAATACTGGACAAAATGCGTGAATGTGTTGTACAATCTACGCATTAATGATAAAGGAGATTGATGATATGGGCTACCGCTTAGTAAGTGACGCAACACTGGATTTGCCGATTGACCTTATTGAAAAGTACAATATGTATATTATTCCTATGAACATCATTTTGGATGGTAAGGAGATGGAATATGAGCCGGGTGAGAAGAATCTTACGATTGAGGATTTTTATAAGGCAATAAGAGAGGGCAAGTCTTCAACAACTTCACAGATTAATCCAAGCCTTTATATAGAGCATTTTTCACCAATTCTTTCAGAGGGTGATGATATTATATACATAGGCCTTACATCAGGGCTTTCGGGTACATTTCAATCAGCAAATATAGCAAAGAATATGCTTGAAGAGGAGTATCCGGAAAGAAAGATTTTGATAGTTGAGTCATTCTGTGCATCTGCGGGACTTGGATATTGCCTGTATCTTGCAGGTAAGAAGAAGGAAGAGGGCTACTCTATTGATGAGTTATATGATTGGGCGGTTGATATCCAGCCGAAGATTTCACATTGGTTTACAGTGGATGATCTTTTCTATTTGCAAAAAGGCGGACGCCTGTCTATGGCAGAAGCCATGGTTGGAAGCGCGCTTAAGATCAAGCCGATATTAAGTGTTGATGAAAAGGGTAAGCTTTATGCTGCAGCAAAGGTACGCGGTAGCAAGAAGAGTGATGAGTATATGATCAACAAGATCAATGAAGAGCTGTCTGAGAAAGATCACACGGTTTTCGTAGCACATGGAGATTGTGAGGACAGGGCATTAGCTCTTAAGGAGAAGATAGAGGCACAGACTAAAGCAGAGAATATTGTAATAACAAAGATAGGGCCTGTAATCGGAACACATACCGGTCCGGGAATGTTGGCTGTACTTTATGTCAAAGACTGAAATGATAATATTGATCGCAAAGATGAACAGGAGCTGAGTTTAGGACAGCTCCTGTTTTTTTATAAATTTCGTATCTATTCAGCTTTGCTTCATAGATAGGCGAAAGGCTTAGTGATAATGCACCTTCCAGTATGTCTGTCGCTTCGTAAAATATACATTTCTCTACAAATTTCGCATTTTCTTAAAAGATGCGTACGAACATAATATTATTAGTATGAATATAATAATACAAAAAATATTGGGGTTTTTAGATGAAAAACCATACATTTATCAAGCGTTTATTGGCCTGTTCAATGGCATTTGTGCTGCTTGTCCCTGTTTTGACGGGATGTAATAAAAAGAAAAGCGGGCTTACTCATGTAACTCTTAACGAGGTGGCACATTCAATCTTTTATGCCCCTCAGTATGTAGCTATTGAGAATGGTTATTTTGAGGAGGAGGGTATTGATATTGAGCTTGTGACCGGTTTTGGCGCAGACAAAACTATGTCGTCACTTATTGCAGGGGAGGCTGACATCGGATTTATGGGGGCTGAGTCATCAGTTTATCTGTACAGTGAGGGAGCTTCTAATTATGCAGTTAACTTTGCCCAGCTGACTCAAAGAGCTGGAAATTTTCTTGTGGCAAGAAAGCCTGTTGATAACTTCTCATGGGATATGTTAAAAGATAAGGAGGTGCTCGGAGGCCGCAAGGGCGGAATGCCGGAAATGGTGTTTGAGTATATTCTTAAAAAGAATAATATTGATCCGCAGTCAGATGTCAAGATTAATCAGAGCATTGATTTTGGAAGCACAGCGGCTGCATTTTCCGGAGGGCAGGGAGAGTATACTGTAGAGTTTGAACCAGCAGCAACTGCACTTGAAACATCGGGAGACGGTTATGTTGTTGCATCGCTTGGAGTGGATTCGGGCTATGTTCCATATACTTCATATTGTACTACTAAGCAATATTTGGCAGAGAATAAGGATACAATACAGAAATTTACTAAAGCGCTGCAAAAGGGAATGGAATATGTTAACTCTCACACACCTAAGGAGATTGCAGAGGTTATTGCTCCGCAGTTTGAGGAGACTGATGTGGAGACTATAGAAAAGATAGTCACAAGGTATTACGAACAGGATACATGGAAGGATAATCTGGTCTTTGAAGAGAGCAGCTTTGACCTTCTGCAGAATATTTTGATGGATGCGGGAGAACTCAAAAACAGAGTTCCTTATGATAAGCTTGTAGATACGAGTTTTGCTGAGGAAGCTGTAAAATAGATACGACTAACTAATATAATATGCCGGAGTTGTAACATGTATGACAGCTTCGGCATATTTTATATTATACCAAAAAATAAAGGAGAATATTTGTGGAAGCAAGTTGTGATGTAAGTCAGTTTGACGAAGAAGTCCGGATGGATTCGGATGAAAAACTTTCGGCCGAGAGCTGCAGCAGATGCGAAAATACATGTTCTAATTGTATGCGTCCTGAAATGACACCCGGTGGGTTATGTGGTAACAGACCATGTGGAGCAGGATCTAATAATGGTCCGGGATTACGTCCTAATATAAGACCCGGCATGCGTCCGGGAGGAAGACCTAATATGCGTCCGGGAGGACCATGCGTAGGAAGACCATGTGGAGGAAGGCCTGATATAAGACCGGGTGGTAATTGTGGAGGAAGGCCTTGCGGAGGAAGACCTAATATGAGACCTGACGGAGGTCTTCCGGAGGGCTGGAGACCGTCTGATGGAATGAGATCTAACAGTGTTTCTTCTGATATGGAGCTTCATTCTGAGTGGAATTGCGGCAGCCGCATGATCAGAGATAATGAGGGCAGAAGTATGAAGGTGGACTGCGAAGGTCAGACTATGTCGGGATGCTATATGAATGATCCTATGGAGAGACTTGGAGATGCCTTTCCGCCTGTTATGGCTTATGTGCCATGGCAACAGTGGGGAGACCTGTATGAGCCGGAATGCGGACTTAAACAGGGAACAATTTTTAAGGACTTAAACTATGTATTCTGTGGAACGAGGTGCTGAGATGGAAAATATGTGCAGGGAAGACCTGATGAATTTGATACAGAGCACGAATTTTACCGTGATTGAGATTTCAATGTATCTCGATACGCATCCGGAGTGTCCGTGTGGGCTTTCTGCTTATGAAGAATACAGCAGGATGCTTCGTCGTGCTGTTGATATTTATGAGAGAAAATTCGGGCCTTTAACAATATATAACGTTGAAAATGATGGTAGCTGGGATTGGGTGCAGTCACCATGGCCATGGCAGAAAGGATGTGACTGTTAATGTGGACATATATTAAGATGTTAGAGTATCCGGTAGATATAAAAACAACAAATGCAGCTCTTGCAATGGCAATCATGAGTCAGCTTGGAGGACCTGATGGTGAAAAAGGTGCTGCAACAAGATATCTTTCGCAGAGATATGCGATGCCTGATAGAAGAGTAGTCGGAGTATTGACTGATATAGGTACAGAGGAATTAGGTCATGAAGAAATGGTGTCGACAATTATTACTCAGCTCACCAAGAATTTGACTATGGATGAAATTGAAAAATCCGGTTTCTATCAATACTATGTAGATCACACAATAGGAATATATCCGCAGTCGGCAGGGGGAACACCATTTAGTGCTGCAACGCTACAGTCGACAGGTGATCCGATAGCCGATCTTCATGAAGACTTGGCCGCAGAGCAGAAGGCTCGTCTTACATATGATAACATACTCCGTTTGTGTAAGGATGAGCCAGATGTATATGATGCGATCAAATTCTTAAGAGCCAGAGAGATGGTTCATTATCAGAGATTTGGTGAGAGTCTCAGAATTATGCAGGATAATCTTGACTCAAAGAATTTCTATGCATTTAATTCTGCATTTGATAAAGGCTCAACATGCTCTTGAAGTTTTTTATAGATTTTGATATACTTTAACACATCAGATTGTGAAATGATTTCTGGTGGAAATGATCGATAATTACTTCAGAAATTGATTATAACAGGAATGCGCATATGAAGAAGTCAGCTAAGCTGACGCGCATTCCGCAGCAAGAACGCCGGGAGTGTTCTTGAATTGAAATACGATTGGGGAGGAAGGCTGACATGGATAATAACGGATTAATGATGCAGTATTTTGAATGGTATCTTCCGGAGGATCATAGTCTTTGGAAACAGGCTATGGAGGAAGCATCAAAGCTTAAGACATTAGGTGTGACAGCACTCTGGATGCCGCCTGCATATAAAGGTGCAGGAGGAGATAAGGACGTCGGATACGGAGTGTATGATCTCTATGATCTGGGTGAGTTTAAACAGAAGGGAAGCATACCTACCAAATATGGAACGAAGAAAGAATACATAGATATGATTCGTTCTGTCCAGAAAAAAGGCGTTAATATATATGCCGATATAGTGTTGAATCACAAGATTGGTGCTGATGAAACAGAGCTTGTTCAGGCGGAGGAATTCAACGCAAACAGCCGTAATCAGATGGTTGGTGACGAGAAGACTATTTGTGGTTGGACTAAGTTCACCTTCCCCGGCAGAAAAGGGAAATATTCTGATTTTACATGGAACTGGACACATTTTGACGGAATAGACTGGGATCAGGAAGCGACCAAGAATGCTTTATATAAATTCTGTGGAAAGAATTGGGATAACGCAGTTGATGACGAGAATGGTAACTATGATTACCTGATGGGCGCGGATATTGATTTTGAGAATCCGGAAGTCAGAGATGAGTTGTATCGTTGGGGCAAATGGTACCTTCAGATGACGGATGTTAATGGTCTTCGACTTGATGCAGTTAAGCATATCGGTTTTTATTTCTATAAGGATTGGCTGCCTGTTATGAGAGAGACTACAGGGAAGGATCTGTTTGCTGTTGGAGAATACTGGCATTGGGATGTTAATTATCTCGACAGATATCTTGAAAATGTCAATTATGAGATGTCACTTTTTGATGTTCCGTTACATCTGCATTTTCATGATGCTTCAAAGGCTCATGGCGAATATAATATGGCAACCATACTGAATGATACATTGGTGTCAAGACATCCGATGCAGGCGGTAACATTTGTTGATAATCATGATACACAACCCGGACAGGCGCTTGAATCCTTTGTTGAGGACTGGTTCAAAGCTCATGCATATGCTATTACACTTTTAAGACAAGATGGTTATCCATGTGTTTTCTATGGTGATTATTATGGAATACCTCATGATAAGATCGGTGCTAAGAAGACAATGCTCAATAAGATGATGAAGATAAGAAAGCGACTTGCTTACGGTAATCAGCACGACTATTTTGATGATTATAATGTTATCGGCTGGACCAGAGAGGGTGATGAGGCACATAAGGATTCCGGGCTTGCGGTTATTATGTCAGACAGTACAGGTGGAAGCAAACATATGTATGTAGGACACAAGTTTGCAGGAAAGTTCTTCAAGGATGCACTTGGAAATGCCAAGTATAACATTAAGATCGGCGACGACGGCTGTGGTGATTTCTATGTTAACAGAGAGACAGTGTCTATCTGGATCTGTGAAGATGTAAAGCTGTAGAATTATTGTAACTATACAACTGTGTAACTGTTCAGTACAGAATAAAACACTTGCTGTTTTGTCTGTAAGAAAGTGATTAAATGGAGAATGACAGGATATGGGAAAAGATATAAGAACCAAAGCAGTAAAAGAGATGTTTGAGGCGATACTTACATTGGAAAATGAGGAGGAGTGTTTCTCATTTTTCGAGGATGTTTGTACCGTCAATGAATTATTAACCCTTGCACAGCGCTTTGAGGTAGCTAAGATGCTGACAGAAGGTCATACATATCTTGAGGTTGCAGAAGAGACAGGAGCATCTACTGCAACTATCTCTAGAGTAAACAGATCACTTAATTATGGTGACGGTGGAGCAGGATATAAGATTGTTTTTGGCAGGATAAATAAGAAATGATTGCAATATAGGGCAATATTCAAAGGACAGGAGCTTAAGACAATATCAGTTAGATGATATTATCTGTAGTGCCTGTCCTTTTTAATTAGAATAAAGTGCCTGTTTACTCATGCTTCTTTTTTTCTTTGTGAGATTCTTTGTTAGGAGCTTCAGGGGTGATAGAATCTATGAGGTGTTCGATTAATTGTTTTTTTGAATATATATCATAGCTTAACATAGCAACCAATGCAAATGTCTTAAGATATTCAGAGTCATCACGAAATTCATTGTCAGCTATCTTACATATTTCGTCTATATTATCTTTAAGCTTTACTGAGTACTTCTTCTCGATCTTATAAATATCCTTGTATATATCCGACATGGAAATGGAAGCATTATCTTTGTTATGAATAATGGAGCTTTCAAAATAATTATCAGTCATCGGTGTAAGAAGTGTCTTAATATCACTGATTGAAAGAAAATTCTTCATATAATAGATATATATAAGTAAAATAATGTGATCCTTAGAATATTTCTTCTTATCTGATGGTGGGAGAAGATCATTCTTCGAATAATTGTTGATCATGGTCTTGGTTAGAATCTTGTCATCAGGATGTCTCTTGGTATCTGATAATTCTTTGTCCATGAAGGTTGTCACCTGATCCATATATAATTCTATTGATGGTATATCTGAAGGATCGATCATGTCTGTTTTAATCCAGCGGTCAATATTATATAGTATATCCTTAAAGGTGTATTCACTTAAGTCCAATAGTATTCACTTCCTTTTGTAACATTATATTATATTAGTGTCAAAAGTATCTTGTGCCACTGTTATAATTATTATATAGTTTTCAAAACTATATTTCAAGAGATATTTGACTTGCTATTATGTAAGAAATCATTTATACTCAAGATATAACAATTAGAACAAATGTACGATTAAGGGGAATCTTTATGAATGGATTGAATAATAAGCAGTCAGAAGCTGTTATACAGACGGAAGGGCCTGTATTGCTACTTGCGGGTGCAGGAAGCGGAAAGACCCGTGTACTTACGCATAGAATAGCATATCTTATAGAGGAAAAGGGTGTTGATCCATATAATATATTAGCGATAACATTTACTAACAAAGCAGCCGGAGAGATGCGTGAAAGAGTGGATATGATTGTGGGACATGGTGCAGGCCGGGTGTGGGTTTCGACGTTCCATGCTCTTTGTGTTCGCATTCTAAGAAGATATATAGACAGGCTTGGTTATGAGAGCAGCTTCACGATTTATGATGCTGATGATCAGAAAGCAGCGATCAAGGCATGTCTTAAGAAGCTTAATATTGATTCCAAGCAGTATCCGGAGAAGATGGTTCTGCATGAGATTTCCAAGGCAAAAGAACAGTTCATTGCACCATATGAGTATGACAGGGAAGCAAGCGGCAATTATAGAAAGATGCAGATTGCAAGGGTATATACAGAGTATCAGAAGCGTTTGAAACAAAGCAATGCATTGGATTTCGATGATCTATTGTATAAGACGGTAGAGCTCTTTCAATTTCATCCCGATATATTGGACAGTTATCAGGAGAGATTTAAGTATATTATGATCGATGAGTATCAGGATACTAACCATATTCAATTTTTGCTGGTGAAGCTGTTGGCGTCTAAGTACCGCAATCTTTGTGTGGTTGGTGATGATGACCAGTCCATATATAAGTTTCGTGGTGCCAATATATTTAATATTCTCAATTTTGAAAAAGAATATACTGAGGCAAAGGTAATTAAGCTTGAGCAGAATTACCGTTCTACCGGTAATATATTGAAGGCTGCCAATGGAGTGATTTCCAACAATGAGGGAAGAAAGGATAAGGCTCTCTGGACTGAGAAGAATGATGGAGACAAGGTGACCTTTAATCTCTATGACACTGAGTATCAGGAAGCTGATGGAGTCGTGTCTGAGATAAAGAAGCTGCACGAGGATGGAAGACCGTATCATCATTTTGCAATTTTATATCGTACCAATGCCCAGTCGCGAATATTTGAGGAGAAGCTTATGCTTAGGAATATTCCGTACAGAATCATAGGTGGGCAGAACTTTTACGGAAGGAAAGAGATTAAGGATATAATCAGTTATCTTAAAGTTATAGATAATGGTCAGGATGAGATTGCTGTAAGGCGGATAATCAATGTACCTAAGAGAGGCATTGGTGATACAAGTGTGTCAAAGGTAATTGCGTATGCAGACACCTATGATATGAGTCTAATTGATGCACTCTATGATGCGTCGAATATACCGGGACTTTCAAGAGCAGCAGCGAAGATAGAAACATTTACTGATCTGATAAGTGAGTTTAGAGATTATGTGGAAGAGGGAATGTCTTTGGCTGACTTGTATGATGCGATACTTGATCGTACAGGTTATATGGCTGAGCTTGTTGCGGAGAATACCGATGAGGCATCTGTGAGAATTGAGAATCTGAATGAACTTAAGAATAAGATAGTGACTTATACAGAAGAGACGGAACAGCCTACATTATCAGGGCTGCTGGAAGAGATAGCATTAGTTGCGGAAGTCGATAGTCTGTCCGAGAATGAGGATGTTGTACTTTTGATGACATTACACAGTGCAAAAGGGTTGGAGTTTCCGTGTGTATTTATGGGAGGAATGGAAGACAGGTTGTTTCCGAGCGGTATGGCACTTAATTCTGATGATGAGGATGCAGTTAATGAAGAAAGACGCTTATGTTATGTGGGAATAACAAGAGCACAGGAAAAGTTGTATCTGTCTGCATCCAGACAAAGAATGCTTAATGGCAGCACTAATTATAATCCGATATCGAGATTTGTGAAAGAGATTCCGACAGATGTAATTGCTATGAATGGCAACGGAGCTCATGCAATTAAGAAGCAGTCTGTAAAAGAAGAGATTCCAACCTATAATAAGACCTTTGCGAAAAAGCCTGTGTTTGGCAAGGAATTTAAGGTGACACAGGCAGAGATTGATTATAAGGTCGGAGACAGGGTTTCTCATGTCAAATTCGGTGAGGGGATAGTTATAGGACTTACCAAGAGTGCGAAAGATTACGAAGTCAAAGTATCATTTGATAAGAAGGAATACGGAATCAAGAATATGTTTGCATCTTTCGCCAAGCTCAAAAAAATTAATTGAAATTTATAACATTTTTTGTATAAATAATATAGTAAAATTAATAAAATTGTGATATACTAATTGCTATGAATTGGAACAATGTTTCATTGTTAGGAAAGGAAGGTATTTTATAATGAAGAATTTTGACGATTTAATTAATGCAGCAAAGATTCAGGAGCTTATTAAGCGTGAGGATCCGAAGGAAAAGGCAACGAGAAATATAGTTTGGGTGCTTGCGATTATCGGGGCAATAACAGCAATAGCAGGTATCGCATATGCAGTATATCGTTATCTTACACCTGATTATCTCGATGATTTTGATGATGATTTCGATGATGACTTTGATGATGATTTCTTTGATGATGAGGATGAAGTTAAGCCGGCTGCTAAGCCTGCACAGGCTACAGAAGCTTAATATCTGGGCTACTATAATGAACAGATTGGGACCGTTTGGGAGTCTGTAGATTTCTGATTGGTCCCTTTTATTGTTATGATACCATTTTATATAAGCAGGAGATACAGATATGTTGTCAGTTGTTTTGCCAACTTATAATGAAGAAGATAATATAGAAAGTGCATATAAGTCTATTCGTGAGGTTCTTATTCCGGAAGGAATAGAATTTGAACTTGTTTATGTCAATGATGGATCTAAAGATAAGAGTTATGAGAAGATTTGTGAGTTGTCAAAGAAAGTTGGTGACGCAAAGATTCTGGGCGTTTCTTTTTCGAGGAATTTCGGTAAGGAAGCAGCTATTCTTGCAGGACTTGCTAATGCTACCGGTGATGTATGTGCAGTGATGGATTGTGATCTTCAGCATCCCGCATCGACATTGGTTGAGATGTACAGACTATGGGAACAGGGATTTGAAGTGATTGAGGGAGTGAAGCATTCTCGGGGAAAAGAGAATCCTTTATACAGAGGTTTTGCCCGTTTGTTCTACAAACTTATAAGCCATGCTGCCGGAGTCGATATGGCGAGGGCGTCAGATTTTAAGATGCTCGACAGAAAAGTAGTTGATGAATATGTCAAACTACCTGAGAGAAATATATTTTTTAGGGCACTTTCTTCATGGATGGGATATAAGAGTATAACAGTGGAATTTGATGTGGAACAGAGAAAATCAGGCTCTTCTAAATGGTCGTTGGATTCACTTGTGAGATATGCAGTGGGTAGTATATCCTCTTTCAGTACAGCACCGATGCAGTTGATTACCCTGTCAGGTGTTTTCTTTTTTGTATTTTCATTCGTGCTTGGAATTCAGTCATTAATAAGATGGTTTTCGGGAAATGCATTGGAAGGTTTTACTACAGTAATTCTCCTAATTCTTATAATAGGAAGTCTTATTATGGTAAGTCTTGGTATTATCGGTTTTTATATGGCAAGGATATATGAGGAGATCAAACATCGGCCAAGGTATATTGTAGACGAGATAATACGAAATCAAAAATAAGAATATTAAATGATTTAGAAAAATTTCAAAAAAATTTAAAATAATTGTTGACAAGTAGCCTTCATTTTGTTATAGTATGTCTTGCGTCAGCGATGACACCGTGAAAGCGGGGTGTGGCTCAGCTTGGCTAGAGCGCTTGATTTGGGATCAAGAGGTCGCAGGTTCGAATCCTGTCACCCCGATTGCATGCGGGTGTAGTTCAATGGTAGAACACTAGCCTTCCAAGCTAGATACGTGGGTTCGATTCCCATCACCCGCTTTTGTTACGCAATCATGCGTGACGTGTGTTCGTAGCTCAGCTGGATAGAGCAACGGCCTTCTAAGCCGTGGGTCGGGGGTTCGAATCCCTTCGAGCACGCTACATGGTGGGTATGGCGCAGTTGGTTAGCGCGCCAGATTGTGGCTCTGGAGGCCAAGGGTTCGAATCCCTTTACCCACCCTTGCAATAATGATGGGTAATATGACCTGATCATGAATGCAGAGAGTACTGGGGTATCGCCAAGCGGTAAGGCACAGGACTTTGACTCCTGCATTCGCCAGTTCGAATCTGGCTACCCCAGCTCGATTTTAGATTGATATTGTGAAGCTGTTACAGCAATAGCTGATAACTTATATATATGGAGCACTAGCTCAGTCGGTAGAGCACCTGACTTTTAATCAGGTTGTCGGGGGTTCGAATCCCCCGTGCTTCA